>NZ_JAYFNG010000036.1:0-100178 GCF_034933565.1 Raineyella sp. | reverse complement strand
GGGCGGGGTGGGCCCCCTTCGGGGTGCGCGGCTTTTGTGGTGCGCCGCCTTTGTGGTGCACGGCCTTTGTGTGTCCGGCCCTTGTGGTGCCCGACCCCCTGCGGTGCCCGGGGGAAGGCCACAGCCCAGCACCATCGGGCTGCGACCGCCGTCCTCAGGCGAGCACCAGGTACACCGCGGAGACGACCACGAAGAGGGTGACCAGGCGGGCGAACCAGACATCGTCCAGCCGGCCGACGACGATCCGGCCGACCCAGGCGCCGAGCCAGACGACCGGGACGAACACCAGCCCGGTGAGCAGCACCGGACGGGTCGCCATCCCCAGACCGATCATCACCGGCAGCTTGAGCGCGAGGTTGACGGTGGCGAAGAACCACGCCGTGGTGCCGAGGAAGGCCAGCTTGCCGTACCGGGCGCCGAGCAGGTAGAGGCTCATCGCCGGCCCGCCGGCGTTGGCGACCATGGTGGTGAACCCGGCCAGGCCGCCGTACGCCCGGGCCGCCCAGCTCCCCGGGCGGTGGCTGCGGGTGAGCAGGCCGACCAGCAGCAGGACCAGCAGGATCACCCCGATGGTGCGGCGCAGGAGGTGGTCGTCGACCCGGCCGAGGAACACCGCACCGGCGGCCACGCCGACCACCACCGGCGGGATGAGGCGGACCAGCAGGCGCCAGTCGGCGTCGCGACCGTACGTCCACAGCGCCCAGGCGTCGCCCGCCAGCAGCATCACCAGCAGCACGGCGGTCGATTCCTTCGCCGGCAGGGCGAGGGCGGCGAGCACCACGGCGGCGGTCGTGGCGCCGGAGAGGGCGGTCTTGGAGAAGCCGCCGATGAACGCGGCGGTCGCCAGCAGCAGCCAGCCGACAAGCGTGAGGTGAAGCATTCCCCCATTATGTCTTTACAAGATTTTCACTTGTAAGCACATGTGATGGAGCGTACGCAGCGGTGGAACGCCGCTAGAGTGACCTGAATCACATGTCGTGTCGAGGAGGAACCGCCGTGAGCAGTCACACCTATCGGGTCGTCGAGATGGTCGGGACCTCCCCCGACAGCATCGAGGACGCCATCAGCAACGCCGTCGCCGTGGCCGAGACCTCGCTGGGCAACGTGGACTGGTACGAGGTCGTCCAGCTCCGCGGGCACGTGGTCGAGGGCGCGGTCGCCCACCACCAGGTCACCCTGAAGATCGGCGCCCGCCTGCCGCAGGAGTGACCTGGGGCAGGCGGGCGCAGACCGGCGGACGACGTCAGGGCTCGACGGTGACCTTGATCGCCTCGCCCTTACGGACGATCTCGAAGGCGTCCAGCACCCGTTCCAGCGGCAGATGCGCGGTGATCAGGTCCTTGACCGGGACCTGACCCGAGGCGATGTACTGCAGCGCCCGCTTGTTGTGCTCCGGCGCGGAACCGTTGGCCCCATGGATGTGCAGCTGGCGGTAGTGCACCAGGTTGGAGTCCAGGGTGATCGTCGGGTCGGTCTTCGGCAGGCCACCGAAGAAGGAGATCCGGCCGTTACGGGCGGCCATCGCCACCGCCTGCTCCTGGGTGAGGTTCGCCGGGGTGGCGGTGATCACGACGTCGGCACCGCGACCACCGGTCATCTCCAGCACCCTGGCGACGACATCCTCGGTGGAGGCATCGATCGTCGCATCCGGGTGGACCGCGTCCGCCGACATCTTCAGCCGTTCGGCGTTGATGTCGACCAGCACGATGGTGCCGGCCCGGTGCACCCCCCGGGCGATCCGGATGTGCATGCAGCCGATCGGGCCGGCGCCGAAGACGACGACGACGTCGCCCTCCTCGATGCCGACCTGCTCCTGGGCGTTGATCGCGCAGGCGAACGGCTCGGCCGCCGAGGCCTCGTCGTAGCCGACGCCGTCGGGGATCCGGTTGAGGCCGTCGACCTTGAGGACCTGGGCCGGCACGATCATGTACTCGGCGAAACCGCCGTCGTACTGGTAGCCGACCGAGGTCTGGTTCTCACAGACCTGCATCCAGCCCTTCCGGCACTCGTAGCACTCCCCGCAGGGGACGGCGGCGATCGACTGCACCCGGTCGCCGACCGCGAAGCCGCCCAGTGCGTCCGCCCCGACCTCGACCACCTCGCCGGCCACCTCGTGACCCATCGTCGTGGTGCCGGTGATGTTCGGGTGCCCGTTGTGGTAGATCTTGACGTCGGTGCCGCAGGTGGAGCAGTTCCTGACCCTGATCTTCACCTCATCGGGTCCGCAGACCGGCTCCGGCACATCCTCGATCCGGACGTCCTCGGGGGCGTAGAAGCGCAACGCCTTCATCGTCTTCACTCTCCTTCTTCCGGAGCCAGCAGCTCCATCACTTCATCGGGACTGGTCGCCTTGCGCAGCTTCTCGGCGCTGGCGGGATCGGCGAGCACACCGGCGAGGGCTCCGAGGATGCCCACGTGCTCGTCGCTGTTGGACGCGATCGGGATGGCCACGTACACCGTGTGACCCTCCCACTCGACCCCCTCGGGGAACTGCAGGAAGCCGAGCGCGGTCCGCTTGACATGGGCCCGGGCCTCGTTGGTGCCGTGCGGGATGGCGAAGCCGTTGCCCATGTAGGTGGCCACCTGGAGCTCACGGGCGAACATCGCGTCGGTGTAGGCCGGATCGGTCGCCCCGATGCCGACCAGGATGTCACCGCACAGCCGGATCACCTCATCCTTGCTGCGGGTGGGCAGGCCGAGCCTGATCGCCTCCCGGGGCAGGACGTCGGCGGGCAGCTTCTTGCGGCGCCGCGGACGGGTGGCCGTGCCCGCGGTCGCACCGGCAGCGGCTGCCGCTGCACCGGTCGGGGCCGTGGTCGCCGGAGCGGTGGCTGCCGGAGCGGTGGTCGCCGAGGCTGCGGCCGCGGGGGCCGGCCCGGTCAGCAGGTCGGGCCCGATCGGGCTGCCGGCCCTGATCGCCTGCTCCACCTTCGCGAAGGCGGGATCGCCCATGTAGACCGTGAACGGGACGATGGCCGCGTTCGGCACCTGGCGCCGGGCGCGCTCCGCCAGCCCCTCCTGGGTGAGCACCACCTGCGCATCGGCAGGGATCTCGTTCACCGGGGTGTGGATGACGGTGACGCCGTACGGTGAGAGCTGCTTCTTCATCGCGCTGGCGACCATCACGCTGGAGCCCATCCCGGCGTCGCAGGCGATGACGACCTGACGGACGTCCTTGCCGCTGATCGTCGGGCCGGCGGCGGCGACCGCCCTGGCGGCCACGGTGGCGGCCTCTCCCTGGAGCGGTTCGGCGGCCTCCTCCTCGAGGGCCTCGGGCTCCTTGCGCTCCGCCTTCAGCAGCAGGAACGCCACGATGAAGGCGACCGCGGTGGCGACGGCGAAATCGGCGAGGTTGGCCAGGTACTTGCCCCGCGGGGTGACGGCCATCCAGGCGATGATGGACCCCGGTGAGGCCGGCGCAACCAGGCCGGCGCCGAGCAGGGTGCCGGTGAACACCCCGGACATGCCGCCGAGGATGGTGGCGGCGATCAGCTTCGGCTTCATCAGCACGTACGGGAAGAAGATCTCGTGGATGCCACCGAAGAGGTGGATGATGATGGCGCCCGGGACCGATCCGCGTACCACGCGAGGCCCGGCGACCCAGTACGCCAGCAGGAGGCCGAAGCCGGGGCCGGGGTTGGACTCGACCATGAACAGGATGGAGCTGCCGGCGGACTTGGCCTGCTCGATGCCGAGCGGGGTGAGGATGCCGTGGTTGACGGCGTTGTTGAGGAACAGCACCTTGGCCGGCTCGACCAGGATCGAGGCGAGCGGCAGCAGGTGGTTGGCGACCAGGATGCTCACGCCGGCGGCCATCCAGCCGACCAGGGTGGTGACCACGGGCTCGATCAGCAACCGGCCCGCGATGGCCAGCAGCATGCCGAGGATGCCGAGTGAGAAGTTGTCGATCAGCATCTCGAAGCCGGTCGGGATGTGGTCCTGGATCAGCTTGTCGAACCGTTTGAGGATCCACGCGGACAGCGGCCCCATGATCATGGCGCCGAGGAACATCGGCACCGAGGAGCCGACGATGACGCCCATCGTCGCGATGGCGCCGATCACGGCACCGCGCTGGCCGTGGACCGTACGGCCGCCGGTGTAGCCGATCAGCAGCGGGAGCAGGTAGGTGATGATCGGGTCGACCATCTTGGCCAGGTCGGCGTTCGGGGTCCACCCGGTCGGGATGACGAAGGCGGTGAGCAGGCCCCAGGCGATGAACGCACCGATGTTCGGCATGATCATCCCGGCCAGGAACCCACCGAACTTCTGCACTGTTGCCCGGAACCCGTGACCTTCGAGGTTCTTGTTGACACTTGCGTCGGGGAGAGCGAAAGACATCTCAACTCCGTTGGTATGGCTGTCCGCCGTGGCGGACAGGATCGTCTTTGATCGTGTTACCCAGACTCCGCTGCCCGTTTGTGTTTGTCAAGGGCGCCCGTTTTCCTTCGGTTCTCGACATCCTTGCCACATTCCGGGAAGGCTCCTCATTTATCCCACACAATCGGGCATCAGCTGAGGGCATCCTTCCCCGAATGGCGGAACGGCGGCCCGGGAAGCGGGCATCGGGCGGTCGACCGACGTCCCCATAAGCCGATTTGCGGCGACCGATAACCTCCACTAATCTTCCGTCCGGGCCATCAGGCCCCAGCAGGAGGAATGATGACCGTGAGCTCCGCCCCGCGTCCGCAGCGCCGCCGTGCCACCGGCACGGTGATGTCGAGCTGCCACGCGATGTCGCGGCGAATGCTCATGCGCTGAGGACCCCGCTCCTCAGCGCATCCCCGCCAGCCCGGTCCGGGCGTCGGCGGGTCCCGGCCACGCCCGGACCGCACGCTGGCCGCTTCCAGGCCGTGGGCGGTGGGATCGCGGGTCCCGGCCACGCCCGGACCGCACCCACGGCCCCGGACGGCCCGTACCGCGGCCTCGACCGGCCCGCCTCGACCCGCCCGGCCACGAGCTGGCATTCTTCTGACCGTACCTACCCCCTGAGGACAGACACCCATGACCTTCCGTTTCCGCACCGTCACCGCCGCGTTGGCGGCCCTCGCCCTGTCGACCGTGGGCCTGTCGGGCTGCGCCAACAGCCGGGAGACGCTGACGATCTCCGCCTCCGCCACCCCGCACGCGGAGATCCTGTCGTACGTGCAGGACTCCGGCCAGCTGAAGAACGCCCGGATCAGCGTCCGGACGATCTCCGGCGAGGTCGACCCGAACCAGCTGCTGGAGTCGGGCGACGTGACGGCGAACTTCTTCCAGCACAAGCCGTACCTGGACGACTGGCAGCGTCAGCACCGGACCGACAACCTGGTGATCGTCGCGTCGACGCACCTGGAGCCGATGGCGCTCTACTCGCACAAGTACAAGGCGATCGCGGACATCCCGGCCGGCTCGACCATCGCCGTGCCGAAGGACCCGACGAACTACGCCCGGGCCCTGTACGTGCTGCAGACCGCCGGGCTGCTGACGATGAAGCAGCCGGCCGCGCAGGCCAACCTGTCGACGATCACCGAGGCCGACATCGCCACCAACCCGAAGGGGCTGACGTTCGTCGAGCTCGACCGCCCGCAGCTGCCGCGGACGCTCGACGACCCGCAGGTCGCCGCGTCGGTGATCAACTCCAACTACGCCATCGAGGCCGGGCTCAACCCGGCCAAGGACGGCCTGGTGATCGAGTCGACCACCGACAACCCGTACGCCAACATCCTGGTGACCACCACCGCCAAGCAGAACGACCCGGGCATCAAGGAGCTGGCGGCCGCGCTCGAGTCCCGGCAGACCGCGGACTGGATCAAGCAGAAGTACGGCGACGCCATCGTCCCTGTCCATGAGAGTGCCAAGTGATCGAGATCGACAGTCTCGCCAAGACGTACACCACCCGACAGCACGGTGACGTCGAGGCGCTGACCGGCGTGACGCTGAGCGTGCCCGACGGTGCCGTCCAGGGCATCGTCGGGCCCTCGGGCGCCGGCAAGTCCACCCTGCTGCGCTGCCTGAACCTGCTGGAGCAGCCCACGCGTGGTCGGATCGTCCTGAACGGGGACGACCTGACCACGTTGTCGTCCGCGGACCTGCGGGCGGCCCGGCGTCGGATCGGGACGGTCTTCCAGCACTTCGAGCTGCTGCACTCCCGCACCGTCGCCGACAACATCGCCCTGCCGCTGGAGCTCGCCGGGACGCCCGACCAGGAGCGCCGCGACCGAGTGGCCGAGCTGGTGGAGCTGGTCGGCCTGCAGGGCCGCGAGCGGTCCTATCCGTCCCAGCTCTCCGGCGGCCAGCAGCAGCGGGTCGGCATCGCCCGGGCACTGGCCGCCCGGCCCGACGTGCTGCTCTGCGACGAACCGACCAGCGCCCTCGACCCGGCGACCACCACCCAGATCCTCGACCTGCTGGTCCGGGTCAACCGGTCGGTCGGCGTCACCATCGTGCTGATCACCCACGAGCTGTCGGTGGTCCGCCGGATCTGCACCCACGCCGCGCTGCTGGAGCACGGCCGGATCAGCGAGTCCGGGCCCGTCGTCGACCTGGTCACCGACGCCGGCTCGGCGCTCGGCCAGCTGATCTCCCCCATCCCGCCCACCCTCGGCGGGCGGCCGGGGGTCGCGCTGATCACCGCGCTCGACGAGACCGCCGACCAACCGTGGCTGAGCGAGCTGGCCCGTACGTACGATCTGGACTTCTCCGTCGTGGCGGGCGGGGTGGACCGGATCGGTGAGCGCCGGGTCGGCAAGATGGTGCTGCAATTCGCCCCGGACGTGGACCGCGGGCTGGTCGAGGGCCACTTCGCCCGCCACCCCCAGGTGCACCTGACCTGGCTGGACCGGGAGGACCACCGATGACCGACAAGATCACCTGGATCCAGGCGCTGCCCGAGCTGTGGACAGCGTTCCTGGAGACCGTCTACATGGTCGGGGTCTCCTTCCTCATCGCCTTCGCCGGCGGGGTCGTCCTCGGGGTGCTGCTGCACGTCACCGACCGGCACGGGCTGCGGCCGAGCGTGGCCGTCAACCAGGTGCTGGGCACCATCGTCAACATCGTCCGGTCGATGCCGTTCATCGTGCTGCTGATCCTGCTGCTGGGGCTGACCCGGCTGATCGTCGGCACCGCGATCGGCCCGACCGCCGCGATCGTGCCGCTGAGCATCGCCGGCATCCCGTTCTTCGCCCGGGTGGTGGAGAGTGCCCTGGCCGAGGTGCCCCGGGGCCGGGTCGAGGCGGCGGCCGCGATGGGCGCCACCGACATGCAGGTGATCCGCAAGGTGCTGCTGCCGGAGGCGGCCAGCGGCATCATCTCCGGGTCCACCCTCACCCTGGTGATGCTGGTCGGATCGTCGGCGATGGCCGGGGTGATCGGCGGCGGCGGCCTGGGTGACCTCGCACTGGTGTACGGCTACCAGCGGTTCAACAACCAGGTGCTGATCGCCTGCGTGGTGGTGCTGATCATCCTGGTGCAGGGCATCCAGATGATCGGCGACGGCTGGCTGCGGGCCCGGGCGCACAAGCGCTGACCGGGCCTGCGCCCTGCCCGGGTCGGCAGCCCTGGTCGGCTCGGCAGCCCTAGTCGGCCCAGAAGCCGCGATCGGCCCAGCCGCCGTACGGGTCCCGGCGCGGGCCGCGTGACCGGGAGCCGAGGTAGCTGCCGACGACGGCCGCGCCGAGGTCGTCCAGTTCCGGCGCGACCGTACGGCCATCGGCGCGGCGTGCCATCGAGTCGACGAAGCGGGCCAGCCCCGGGTCGTCGCCCAGCCGGAAGAAGGTCGTCTGCGCGCCGAGCCGGCGCGACGCGTCCAGCTCCTGCACGGTGCGCGCGATCGTCAACGGGTGCGGCGGGTAGTCGAACCACACCTCGCCGTCCGCCTCCAGGTGCGAGGTCGGCTCGCCGTCGGTGACGATCAGCAGCACCGGCTGGGCGTCGGGGTGCTTGCGGAAGTACCGGTTGGCGAGCAACAGCGCATGGTGCAGGTTGGTGCCCTTCTCCCACTGGCTGTCCAGGCCGATGAGTTCCTCGATGTCCATCACCCGGGCCACCCGGCCGAACCCGATCACCTGCAGCAGGTCGCCGCGGAACCGGGTGCGGACGAGGTGGTGCAGGGCCAGCGCCGTACGTTTCATCGGCACCCAGCGCCCGTCCATCGCCATCGAGAAGCTGGTGTCGACCAGCAGCGCGACCGCGGCCCGGGTGCGGGCCTCGGTCTCGGTCACCTCGATGTCGTCCAGGCTGATCGAGACCCCGCCGGCCGCCGAGCCGCCGGCCGCGACCGTGCGCAGCACGGCGTTGGTGACCGTCCGGGTGGCCGCCCACGGCTCGGTGTCGCCGAACTCCCAGCTGCGCGAGGCGCCGGTCGGTTCGCCGAGCTGGCCGGCGCGGCGCGCGTCACGCTGCCCGGCGCGGGCGGCCAGTCGGGTCGCGACGTCCTTGAGCAGCTGGCGGCCGAGCTGACGCATCGCCCGCGGGCTGAGCCGCAGGTCGCCCTCGGGGGCCCGCTTCAGGTAGCCGGAGTCCCGCAGGGCGCGTTCCAGCTCGGCCAGGGCACGGGCGTCGACGGCCGCCTCGGCGCCGAGCTGGCGGGCCAGCGCGTCGAGGTCGATGTCGTCCGGCCGGGAACCCTCGCGGGACTGGGCCAGCTGGTCGGCGAGGTTGTCGAGGTCGGCCAGGTCCGCCAGCACCCCGGTGCCCTCGCCGAGGCCGAGCCCCTCCTCGCCCCCGAACCGCTCCGAGCCCTGCCAGTCCTCCCCCGGCCGCAACGAGCGCAGGTTGGCCTCCATCCGGGTCAGCTGGTCCATCAGCTCCGCCGACCCGAAGGCCTGCTGGGACAGCTGCATCAGCTCGTCGCGCTGCTCGGGGCTCATCGAGTTGAGCATCCGCTGGGCGGCGGCGCTGCGCTGCGCCAGCGTGTCGAGCAGATCCTCGATGTCCTGGGGCTGTTCGGGAAAGAACTCCCCGTGCCGGGCCATGAAGTCCTCGAAGTCCTCGCGCGTGTCCTCGCCGCGGCGGTGCTTCTCCAGCAGCTCGTTGAGGTCACGGAGCATCTCACCGATCCGCTCCCGGTCCTCGTCGGTGGCGTTCTCCAGCGCCTGCTTCATCCCGGCGAACCGCTGGTCCAGCAGCTCCCGGCCGAGCAGGTCCTTGATCCGGTCGTACGCCTCTTGGGCCCCACTGCTGCGCCAGTCGTACGAGGACAGCTCCTCGACCGCGGCCGAGGTGGCCGCCGGCAGGTCGTCGAGCTGCAACTGGCGGAAGGCCCGGTCGCCCTCGTCCATCATCGGGTCGCGGGCGAGCTGCTTGCGCTCGGCCAGCACGGCCCGGTCGAGCAGCTCGCGGACCTGCTGCAGGGTGCCGTCGAGGGAGTGCCGGTCCAGCAACTCGCGGCGTCGCTGCGCCACCCGGCGGGCCAGGTCGTCGAGACCCGTACGCGGCCGGCCGTCACGCCCCTGGCCACCGCGGCGGAGGAACTCGCGCATCGCCCGCTCGGGCGACCAGCCGGCCATCACATCGTGGCCGATGGCGTCGAGGGCCTCGCCGAGGTCGACCGGCGGAGCGAGGGGGTCACCGCCGGAGTAGCGGATGTAGCGGCTCATCGCGTGCTCATCCGTACAGCGCCTCACCGGCGCCGGACTCCTTGCCGATCCGGCGGGCCAGGTAGAGGCCCTCGAGGGCCAGTTCGATGCCGGCGGCCACCTCGCCGGGGGTGTCGGCGCCGAGCCGGGTGGAGATCTCGTCGTAGAGCGGCGACTCCCCCAGCCCGGGCAGCCCGCCGAGGAACTCCGCCGCGGTCATCCGGACCCCGGTGGCGACCGTACGACCCTCCTCCAGGGCGGCGACCAGCAGGCCGAGATCGACACCGCGCAACCGCTCCCGCACACAGCCGGCCACCGCGGTCCGCAGCAGGTGCTCGAGGACCTCGGCCTCCCGGCCCTCCTCGCCGGTCTCGAACTCGATCTTGCCGCGCAGCACGTCCACCACGGTGTCGAGGTCGACACAGCGGGCGACCGGGTCGGTCTCGCCACGGATCGTGGCGCGGTGCAGTGCCGAGGCGGCGACCGTCTCGGCGCCGGCGATCGCGAACCGGGCGCTCACCCCGGAGCGCTGGTCGACGGCGGCGGATTCGCGCAGCGCCCGGGTGAACCGGGCGACGATCTCCAGGATCGGATCGGGCACCTCGGCGACCAGGTGCGCCTCCTGGCGGATCACCGCGATCTCGTCGGCGAGGGTGGTCGGGTAGTGGGTGCGGATCTCGGCACCGAACCGGTCCTTCAGTGGGGTGATGATCCGGCCGCGGTTGGTGTAGTCCTCCGGGTTGGCCGAGGCGACCAACAGCACGTCGAGCGGGAGGCGGAGCACGTAGCCGCGGATCTGGATGTCGCGCTCCTCCATCACGTTGAGCAGCGCGACCTGGATCCGCTCGGCGAGGTCGGGCAGCTCGTTGATCGCGACAATGCCGCGGTGGCTGCGCGGGACCAGCCCGAAGTGGATCGTCTCCGGATCGCCCAGGTGGCGGCCCTCGGCGACCTTCATCGGGTCGACGTCACCGATCAGGTCGGCGACGCTGGTGTCGGGGGTGGCGAGCTTCTCGGCGTAGCGTTCGCTGCGGTGGCGCCACTCGACCGGCAGGTCGTCGCCCAGCTCGGCGGCGCGGCGGCGCCACTCCGGGCTGATCGGTTCGTACGGGTGCTCGCCGAGCTCGGAGCCGGCGATCACCGGGGCCCACTCGTCGAGCAGCCCGACGAGGGTCCGCAGCAGCCGGGTCTTGCCCTGGCCGCGCTCGCCGAGCAGGACGACGTCGTGGCCCGCGATGAGGGCGCGCTCCAGTTGGGGGAGCACCGTGTCGCGGAAGCCGTGCAGGCCCGGCCACGGGTCCTCACCCCGGCGGAGCATGCCGAGGAGGTTGTCGCGGATCTCCTCACGCACACCCCGCAGCCGGTGCCCGCTGGCACGCAGTTCGCCGAGCGTACGAGGAGTCGGTGGAGTCGGTGCAGCCGATGAGATGCTGGTCACACCGCCGAGGCTAACCCGGGGATGGCCGGGACAAAAGGGCCCGGCGTGGCAAGCCCGTCCCGAGGGGGCGGCAGACCGGTCATAAGGGGACGGCAGGCCCTCAGGGCGGGGCACCATCGACGGGCCGGTGCCCCGGGCAACAGGTCATCCTCGCCCGTCGGACACGGTCGTCAGAGCACCGCCGCCAGGGCGAGACATCCGGTCAGCAGGTTCGCCCCGGCGTGAAGCATCCAACCGGGGATCAGCGAGCCGCCCGCGAGGCGCTCATTGAGGTACCCCAGCAGGGCGCCGATGGCACCGGTCAGCACCCCGATCGCCAGGCCCCAGCCCGCATTCACCACGAGCCCGAACGGCACTGCATGCACGAGCGCGAACACGACCGCCTGGATGGCGTTCGCCGGCCAGAACCCGAGGCTGACCGCCACCCGTTTGAGCAGGAACCCACGGAACAGCGACTCCTCGGCGAACGCCGTCTGCAGCAGGGCGTAGGCGATGACCTCGGGGAGCCCGGCCCATCCGAGCCCATGGAACTGGGAGGTCGCCGCGGACGAGGCGACCCGAGGCGCGATCACGAACGCCGGGACCAGGAACAGCAGGAACGCGCCGACCATCACGGCCACCAGCACCGTCGGCCGGGTCACGACCGGCCGCTTCCACCCCAGCCACGCGAAGAAACCGATCCTCCGGCGCGCGGTCACGGTCCACCACACGAACGGCAGCACCAGGAACAGCACAGCCTGCAGGACCGCAGAGATCACCACACCCATCCGCTGACCCTATCGACCCGGCGGATCCGTCGAACCGGCGACCCTGCCGGCCCCACGACCCTGCCGACCCGAAGGCCCACGACGGATCGACCGTCAGGCGAAGACGCGGAACACCGCGGCGATGTCCTCGTTGCCCTGGCCCTGCTCCTCGGCGGCGGCGTAGAGACTGCGGACCGCATCCAGGATCGGGAAGGCCCCGGCGTCGCCGGTGGCGTCCTCAGCGAGTTCGAGGTCCTTGTGCAGGCCGCGGAGCTGGAAGTTGGCCGGCTGGAAGTCGTCGGCCAGCATCAGCCCGCCCTTGGCGTGCGCGTACGCGGTGTCGGACTGGCCGCCGCTGATCGCGTCGAGGAAGAGCTTCTCCTCCAGCCCGAGCATCCGCAGCATCGCGAAAGCCTGCCCGGTGCCCGCGGTGAGCAGGCCGATCCAGGTGTTGCAGACCAGCTTCAGCCGGCTGCCTGCCCCGACGGCAGGGCCTGCCTGGACGCGCTTCTGGCTGATCAGTGCCAGCAGTGGCTCGAGGGCCGCGAGCCGGTCCGGGTCGCCTCCGGTGAGCAGCACCAGGGTGCCGGCCTCGGCCGGTCCCTTGGTGCCGAGCATCATCGCCTCCACCAGGGCCAGGTCGTGTTCTGCGGCGACGGCCACGACCCGGTCGGTGCCGTCGACGCCGATGGTCGACATCTGCACCCACACCGCGTCAGCCGGAGCCGAGGTGGCGGCCTGGCCGATCACCGAGACGACGGCATCGGCGTCGAACAGGGTCATCAGCACGACGTCGGCGTCGGCGACCGCCTCGGCCGGTGTGGCGGCGACGGTCGCGCCGAGCTCCGCCAGCGGCCGGGCACGCTCGACCGTACGGTTCCAGACCGTCACGTCCACGCCCTGGCCGAGCAGGCGCTCAGCGAGCGCCCGCCCCATGATCCCGGTGCCGAGGATGACGACCTTGCCGAACGCACTCATGCTGACCTCCTGGACATCTGCTTGGACCGCCACCCTACGCGCCACCCTCGCACACCCCGGACCCGCGGAGAGATCCCGCGGACGACAGCGCCGAGACTGCGGAGACCCGGAGCTGCGGAGACCACCGAGCCCGCCGGGACCGCCGTAGATCAGCCCGAACGATCAGGAGTGCGAGGTCGGGCGCTCCGCGTGGCGATGCCGGCGGCGCGAAGGACGCGCCACGGACCCGGAGCCGTCCGGACGGCCGGCCGCCTGCGGCGCGGCCGCCGTCCGCCCCTGCGCCGGCCCCGACCCACCGCGACCGGCAGCCCCCCGACCCGAGTCACCACGACCGGCAGCCCCACGACCGGAGCCGCCCCGGCCGCCGCGGCCGGAACGGGAGGTCGCCCCGGACCTGGCACCGGACCCTGACCGCGCGCCCGAGCCGGACCGCGAGCCGGCGGCCGAGGTGGCCGGCGGCTGCGGGTTCGCCAGAGCGCGGGCCTCGTCGGCACTGAGCACGACGCGCTGCCCCGGCGCGAGCGACTCGAGCACGGAACGCTCCGGCTCGGCCACCTCGGGCGAGATGCCGGCCTTGCGCATCATCTGGCGGACCTCCTGGCGCTGGTCGGCGGTCACCAGGGTGACCACCGTGCCGGAGTGGCCGGCCCGGGCCGTACGCCCCGACCGGTGCAGGTAGGCCTTGTGCTCCACCGGCGGATCGGCGTGCACGACCAGGGCGACGTCGTCGACGTGGATGCCGCGGGCGGCGATGTCGGTCGCGACCAGGGTGGCGACCGTACCCGACTCGAACGCGGCGAGGTTGCGGGTCCGGGCGTTCTGCGACAGGTTGCCGTGCAGGTCGACCGCCGGGATGCCGTGGTCCACCAGCTGCTTGGCGAGGCGCTTGGCGCCGTGCTTGGTCCGGGTGAACAGGATCGTCCGGCCCGGCGCCGACGCCAGGTCGGCGAGCACCCGGCCGCGGGTGTCCTTGTCGACGCGCAGCACGTAGTGCTCCATCGTCGACACCGGGGACTGCGGGGAGTCGGCCTCGTGGGTGACCGGGTGATGCAGGTAGCGCTTCACCAGCACGTCGATGCCGTTGTCGAGGGTCGCGGAGAACAGCAGCCGCTGGCCCGTGGCAGGCGTCCGGTCGAGGATCTTGCGGACCATCGGCAGGAAGCCCATGTCGGCCATGTGGTCGGCCTCGTCGAGCACGGTGATCTCCACCTCGTCGAGGGAGACCGCACCCTGGCCCATCAGGTCGAGCAGCCGACCGGGGCAGGCGACGAGGACGTCGACACCGCGGGCCAGCGCCTGCACCTGCGGCCCCTGGCCGACGCCGCCGAAGACGGTCCGGCTGGTCAGCCCGGCGACCGCCTCGAGCGGCTTGAGCGACTCCTCGATCTGGGTCGCGAGCTCACGGGTCGGGGCGAGCACCAGTGCGCGGGGGCGCTTGGGGCGGGGCCGGCGCGGCTCGGCGACCAGCCGGGCGACGGTGGGCAGGAGGAAGGCGTACGTCTTCCCGGAGCCGGTACGGCCACGGCCGAGGACATCGCGGCCCGCCAGCGAATCCGGCAACGTGGCCGCCTGGATCGGGGTGGGCACGGTGATGTCACGCTCGGCGAGGACGTCGGACAGGGACGCGGGCACGCCGAGGCGTACGAAAGCTGAAGTCAAGGAGATTCCTTCGAGTGTCTTGCCGGGGGATCGCATCGCCCTCTGGGACAGACACGGCGCATCATCGGGAGGGTTCCCGGGCGCCCGGCGGCCCGGGGCAAGACTCAGCGGGCCGACCACACGAACGTACCCGTCGCCCCACCGAAAGCCAACTCGCGGGCCGCCGTGCGGCCCGCACGGACGCCGCTTTTCTCCGGTTAATAAACACGGCTATAGTGTGCAAAAAACCGAACGGAGGACCCTATGTCCAACTCCACCGGGTGCCGCTGCGGCGAGCACAACGAGACCACCGTCCCGTCGATCAACGTGCTCGACATCCCCCACGCCGTCCGCCACGGCGCGGTCATCGGCGCGATCACGCAGCTGCCGGTCGGCGGCGAGCTCGACGTCGTCGCCCCGCACAACCCGCTGCCGATGATGGCCCAGCTCGAGGACCTGGCCCCGGGCCAGTTCGCCCGGACCTACCTCACCGAGGGGCCGGAGCAGTGGACGGTGCGGTTCACCCGGGTCTGATCGGCGGCGCCGCCGACGCGGCACCGCAGCGCACCGACAGGGGTCATGTCACCCACCTAGGCTGGGTGACATGACCCCTTCTGCGTCCGCAGGACCCGTGGCCACCTACGACGTCATCGTCATCGGCGGCGGCGCCGCCGGGGAGAACGCCGCCGACTATGCGATCCGGGGCAGTGACCGCACCGCCGCGCTGGTCGAGTCCGGCCTGCTCGGGGGCGAATGCTCCTACTACGCCTGCATCCCCAGCAAGGCCCTGCTCCGTCCGCTCGACGTGGCCGAGACCGCGGCCAACCTCGAGGGCCTGTCCACCCCGTCGCTGGACCGGGCGGGCCTGCTGGCCCGGCGCGACCGCTGGGTGGCGGACTACCAGGACGCCGGCCAGGTGCGCTGGGCCACCGGGGCGGGTCTCGACGTGGTGCGGGGGCACGGCCGCCTGGTCGGGGACCGCACGGTGGAGGTGTTCGGCCGATCCGGTGACGTACGACACCTGGTGGCCCGCGAGGCGGTCGTGTTGGCGACCGGCAGTGTGCCGGTGATCCCCCCACCGCTCGCCGGCGTCGCACCCTGGACGACGCGCGAGGCGACCGGGGTGACCGCGGTGCCCGACCGGCTGGCGATCGTCGGCGGCGGGCCCGCGGCGTGCGAGGCCGCGCGCTGGATGAGTGCGCTCGGAGCGGAGGTGACACTGCTGGTCCGCCACCGCCTGCTGTCGCGATTCGAGGACTTCGCCGGCGACGACGTGGCCGACGGTCTGCGTGCGGCGGGTGTCCGGGTGCTCCTCGACACCGCGGTCGACAGCGCCGAGCGGGCCACCGACCCGGCAGCCCCGGCCGGAGCCCTGACCCTGCACCTGGACGACGGGGCGGACCTGACCGTCGACGAGGTGCTGGTCGCTGCCGGACGCCGGCCGAACACCGACGACCTGGGGCTGGACGCCCTCGACCTGACCGCCGCCGATCTGCAGGGACGTACGCACGGCGGCACCCTGCCCGACTGGCTGTACACCGTCGGGGACGTCAACGGCGAGGCGCTGCTCACCCACTGGGGCAAGCACCAGGCCCGGATGGTCGGGCGGCGGATCGCCGCCCGCGCCGAGGGCCGGCCGGCCCCCGAGGAACTGCCCGCCCCGGTGCCGACGGTGGTCTTCACCTCGCCGCAGGTCGCCGCGGTCGGCCTCACCTCGCGCGAGGCCGCGGCCCACGGCCTCGCGGTGCGGCTGCTCGACGTCGACTACACGTCGGCGGCCGGTGCGAGCCTGCTGCGCGACGACGCCCACGGTCAGGTCCGCCTCGTGGTCGACGCAGCGACCGACGTGCTGCTGGGAGCGACGTTCGTCGGCCCCGAGGTCGCCGAGCAACTGCACGCGGCCACCATCGCGATCACCGCCGGACTGGACCTGGCCACGCTACGCCGGGCGGTGCCGAGCTACCCGACCGCGAGCGAGGTGTGGCTGCGACTGCTGGAGCAGTGAACCGGGACCACTGGAGCAGCGGAACGGAAACACTAGCGACGGATCACGGGAGCGTCCAGCCCCATTCCCGCGACTGGAAACTTTCGGGCGAAGAGCTTTCTCAGGGGTCCATCTGGGAGAACCATTTCGGTGCACCGACAACGTCGTCGGACACACGAAGGAGTTCCCCATGGTCATCAACGAGACGACGGCTGCGCCACAGGCGGTCAGCCACCCCGACCGGCCAACCCGCTACCGCGTGGTCCTGGCGGCCATCCTCTTCATCACCCTGCTGGTGTCCTACCTCGACCGTACGAACATCTCGGTCCTGGTGGCCGACCCGAAGTTTCTGCACGACATGGGCATCGCCGGGCAGCCCGCCAAGATGGGCATGTTCCTGACGGTCTTCCTGCTCGCCTACGGCGTCGCCAACATCGTCCTCGCCCCGCTCGGCAACGTCATGGGCCCACGATGGGCCATGCTGCTCGCCGTGGTCGTCTGGGCCGTGTCGGTGATCCTCGGCGGCCTCGCCGGCGGGTTCGGCATGATGATCGCCACGCGGGTGCTGCTCGGCGCCGGTGAGGGCCTGCACTGGCCGATGCAGAGCCTGTTCGTCACGAACTGGTTCCCACCGCGAGAGCGGTCGAAAGCGAACGCGGCGTGGCTTCTCGGCCTGATGGTCGGCCCGATGATCGCGATGCCGATCATCACCTCGGTGGTGGCCGCGAACGGCTGGCGGTCGAGCTTCTGGCTGCTGGCCGGCCTCAGTGTCGTCCCGATGCTGTTGCTGTTCTTCTTCACCCAGGACATCCCGGCCGCGAGCAGGTTCGTCGGCCGTCAGGAGCTCGACCACATCGAGACGGGCATCCGCGCCGCCAAGGCCTCGGCCGCAGCCGAGACGGGCGCCCACCGCGCCTTCGTCGCCGACTGGCGATTCTGGCTGATCGTGCTCGGCTTCCTCTGCTCCTCGAGCGTGTTCTGGGGAGTCATCGGCTGGCTGCCCAGCTACCTGAAGTCCGCCCGTGGCTTCTCGTTCGCGCAGCTCGGCACCTTCGCCAGCCTGCCGTACATGCTCGGAGCCATCACGGTGGTGATCTTCGGCTTCGTCGCCGACCGCTACCGGCACAAGGGCGTCTTCCCGACGATCGCCCTGTTCGGCGCGGCGGTGTGCATCTACGCGGGCGCCACGGTGAAGAGCAACATCGCCAGCGCCCTGATCCTGTCCCTGGCGATGGGCTTCATCGGCGTCGGCCTGTCCAGCTACTGGACGATGATGCAGACGATCGTGCACCACGCCCAGATCGGCGCCGCCGCCGGCGTCATGAACGGCGTCGCACAGATCCTCTCGGCGTTCGTGCCGACGATCGTCGGGGCGCTGATCGGGTCCGCTGGGCACTACAGCAACGGCCTCATGTTTCTGGTCGGCGCGGGCTGCCTGGGCGGAATCAGCATGGGCATACTGGCCCTCAAGCGGGTCTGACCGCCCGGTCCGGGGGGATCGGATGGCCGTAGCGGTGCATGGTGATCGAGACGGTCTGCTCGTGGACGTACGGCAGCAGGGCGACCCGTCCGGCGTCGACGACCGGACCTGCGTACACGGCGGTGTCGATCGCCGCCAGCGGGTCGACCGTCCCGGCGAGCACCGTCGCCACTGCTGTCCGGTCCCCGCCGAGCAGGCGGATCCGCCCGTCCGGGCCGAACATCCGCTCCGGGAGGCGGGCCAGGAACGCCGCGTCGGACTCGACGACGACGGGGACGGCCTGATCGGCCAGGAAGCCGGCCAGCGGCGCGGGCAGCGGGATCGCGGTGGAGACCCGGTGACCGGCCCCGGCGGCGCCCGGCAGGGCGAGCGCGGCGGAGAGCTCCCGGACCAGGTCGAGCAGCGGCCGGCCCTCCCCCAGGCGGATCAGCACCGGAGTGGGCAGGTAGCGCAGCACGTTGCGCTCGACGCCCAGGGCGGCGGGGTCGTGACCGACGCCGAACTCCTCGTCCACGGCCCGCTGGTCGAGGCCGACGGCCACCTCGAGCCGGACCGCGTCCTCCGACGGCAGCACCGTACGGCCCACCGTGAGCAGCCGGCGCAGCAGCGGGGAGGTCGGCTCGCCGACGAGTTCGGTGACCGGAGCGGGCACCACCTCGCCGAACCCGAACAGATAGTTCGGCCCGCCGGCCTTCGCGCCGGGACCGACCGAGGAGCGCTTCCAGCCGCCGAAGGGCTGGCGCCGGACGATCGCGCCGGTGATCGTCCGGTTGACGTAGAGATTGCCGGCCCGGACGTGGTCGAGCCAGTAGCGGACCTCGTCGGGGTCGAGGGACTGCAGGCCCGCGGTGAGGCCGTAGTCGGTGCCGTTCTGCACCTCGACGGCGGTCTCCAGGTCGGGCACCGTCATCACCCCGAGCACCGGCCCGAAGTACTCCACCCGGTGGAACTCGCTGCCCTCCTCGACGCCGGCCCGGATGCCGGGGGTCCACAGCCGGCCGTCGGCGTCGAGCCGGCGCGGGATGAGGATCCAGTGCTGGCCCGGCTCAAGGGTGGTGAGGCCGCGGAGGACCTTGCCGGCGGCCGGTGCGGTGAGCGGCCCCATCCGGGCCGACGGGTCGGTCGGCGGGCCGACGGTGAGCGACCGGGTGGCGTCGACCAGCTGGTCGCGCAGCCGGGTGGAGCGGGCGGCCGCCCCGACCAGGATCACCAGGGAGGCGGCCGAGCACTTCTGGCCGGCGTGACCGAAGGCGGAGGCGACGATGTCGTGGACCGCCTGGTCGCGGTCGGCGGACGGGGTGACGACGATGGCGTTCTTGCCGGAGGTCTCGGCCAGCAGACCGAGGTCGGGGCGCCAGCGGCGGAACATCGCGGCGGTGTCGGCCGAGCCGGTGAGCACCACCCGGTCCACCAGTGGATCGGTGACCAGCCGGCGACCCAGCCCGGCGTCGGCCGGCACCACCAGCCGCAGCACCTCGGGCGGCACCCCGGCGCGTCGACAGGCCTCGACCAACAGGGCGCCGCAGCGCCGGGCGGCGGTGGCCGGTTTGAGGATCACCGCCGAGCCGGCGGCCAGCGCGGCGGCCACCCCGCCGAGCGGGATGGACAGCGGGAAGTTCCACGGCGGGGTGACCACGGTCAGGCCGACCGGCCGGAACGTGCCACCCACCAGGCCCCCCAGGTGCAGTGACTCCGCGGCGTAGTGGCGGGCCAGGTCGACGGCCTCGGACACCTCGGGGTCGGACTGGTCGAGCGTCTTGCCGCACTCGGCGGCGGCCACCTCCAGCAGCTCGGCCCGGGCGGCCTCGAGCTCGTCACCGATCCGGTGCACGATCGCGGCCCGTTCGGCCGGGGTGCGGGCCGCCCAGCCGGCCCCGGCCCGGGCGGTCCGCTCGACGATCGCGGCCAGCCGGGCCGGGTCGTCGACCCCGGCCCGGGCCACCGCGGTGAGGCCGAGGCGGGAGTCGGGCACCCGGGCGAGGATCGCCCGGCCCCAGGCCTGGGCGGCCGGCAGCGCCGGGTCGGTGTCCGGGCTGTTGCGGAAGCCGTGGCGCAGGTGGTCCTCCGCCGCGACACCGGTCGGCGGTGGGGGCGTCGTACGGTCCTGGTGACGGCGTGGCCCGACCGCCTCGGAGCCCTGCGCCCAGCGGGCCAGGGCGGCGCGGAACCGGTCCCGTTCCCGGGCCAGGCCGGCCTCCGGGTCGGGGTCGGCGAGCGAGGCGAGGAAGTGGCCCGGGGCGGCGTTCTCCTCCAGTCGGCGCATCAGGTAGGCGAGCGCGACGTCGAACTCCTCGGGCCGGACGACCGGGACGTAGAGCCGCAGCCGGCCGACCTCGGCCCGGACCACCTCGGCCTGGGCCGGGGCCATCCCGGCGAGCATCTCCACCTCGATCCGGTCGCGTACGCCGCGGATCCCGGCGAGTTCCCAGGCCAGCGCGAGGGTGAACAGGTTGTGTCCGGCGATGCCGAGGCGGACCGCGTCGGTGGCCTGTGGGGTGAGGGCCCGGTCGAGCAGCCGCAGGTAGTTGGCGTCGGTGGCCTCCTTGGCGCCGGTGGTCACCTCCGGCCAGCCGTGCAGCACCGCGTCGACGGTCTCCATCGCCAGATTGGCGCCCTTGACCAGGCGCACCCGGATCGGGGCACCGCCGGCGTCCACCCGGCGCCGGGCCCAGCCGGCCAGCTCCTCGTACGCGGGCAGGGCGTCCGGCAGGTAGGCCTGCAGCACCACCCCGCCCGACCGGTCGGCCAGCCCGGGCAGGTCGAGCAGCCGGCGGAACACGGCGAGGGTGAGATGCAGGTCGCGGTACTCCTCCATGTCGAGGTTGAGGAAGACCGGCCGGGGCTGCTCGGCGGCCAGCCGGTAGAGCGGCGCCAGCCGGATCACCGCCCGGTCGACCGCCTCCTCGAGCCCCCACGGGTTGTACGGGCCGAGCACCGAGGAGACCTTGAGGGACACGTACGACACGTCGTCGCGGCGCACCAGTCGCTCGACCTCGGCCAGCCGGCGGGCGGCCTCGGTGTCGCCGAGCACGGCCTCACCGAGCAGGTTGACGTTGAGCTCGGTGCCACGGGTGGCGGACAGGTCGGTGCCACGGGTGGCGGACGGGTCGGTGCCCGGCGAGAGCCGGGCCAGGGCGGCGCCGAGCCGGTCGTCGGTGGCGTCGACGACCAGGTCACCGACCAGGGCGCGCAGCACCCGGCGGGCCAGCGGCACCACGACGCCGGGCGCCTCCGGGCCGGCGGCGCCGCCGGCGTCGAGCACGCCGCGCAGCGCGGCCGGCAGCGAGTCGGGCATGCTCCGGGCCAGCCGGTGCAGGGCGTGCGCGGCGGTGCGGTCGTCCTCGGGGCGGACGACGCCGTCGACGAAGTCGAGCAGGAACCGCAGCCCGGCGGGATCGGCGACCAGCCGGGCGAGCAGCGCTCCCGGCACCTCCCGGAGACCGGGCTGACCGTGCTGACCGTGCTGACCATGCGGGTCATGGCGGCCGTGCTGGCCCTGGTGCGAGGCGCGCCACCAGCGCTCGGCGGTCGGCACGGCGCGCTCGGCCGCGACGGCCAGATCCCCACGCCCCCGGTCGGCAGCCGTCGGCTCAGAGCTCATCGCAGCCTCCCGGTCCGCCGCGGGCCCGCAGGATCCCATCGGCGGCCTGCACCAGGCCGAGGTGGCTGAACGCCTGCGGGTAGTTGCCGGCCAGCCGCCCGGCGGTCTCGTCGTACTCCTCCGACAGCAGTCCCAGGTCGCCGGCGTACGACACCAGTGTCTCGAACAGCGCGTCGGCCTCCGCCAGCCGGCCGGTGTGGGCGTACTGGTTGACCAGCCAGAAGGAGCAGATCAGGAAGCTGCCCTCGTCGCCGGGCAGCCCGTCCACCCCGGTCCGGGTCCGGTAGCGGCGCACCAGGCCGCAGCTGTCGCGCAGCTCGGCCTCGATCCGGGCGACCGTACGCAGCATCCGCGGGTCGTCCCAGGCGACGAAGCCGCACTGCGGCAGCACCAGCAGCGCCGCGTCGACCTCGGTGGTCGCATAGTGCTGGGTGAAGGTGCCCAGGTCGGCCCGGTAACCGTGCTCCTCCACCTCGGCGCGGAGCCGGTCGCGCAGCGCCCGCCAGTGCTCCACCGGGCCGTGCAGCCCGAAGTCCTCCACCGCCCGCACCCCGCGGTCGAACGCGGCCCACATCATCACCCGGGAATGGGTGAACGACTGCGGCTCGCCGCGGATCTCCCAGATCCCCTGGTCGGGCCGGTCGACGTGGGCGGCGGCGTACCGCAGCAGGTGGCGCTGCAGGGACCAGGAGAAGTGGTCCTCGGGGATGCCGACCCGGCGCAGCCGGTCCAGGGCCATCATCACCTCGCCGACGACGTCGGCCTGGTACTGGGCGGCGGCGCCGTTGCCGATCCGGACCGGGCGCGAGCCGGCGTAGCCGGGCAGGTGCTCGAGCTCCTGTTCGGGGCCGAGGTGCTCCCCGGCCAGCCCGTACATGATCCGCAGGTGGCGGTCGTCGCCGGCGATCGCCCGCAGCAGCCAGTCGCGCCACTCGTGATGGGCCGCACCGTGGGTGGCCATCGCCTGGATGGTCAGCGCGGAGTCGCGTAGCCAGCAGTAGCGGTAGTCCCAGTTGCGCACCCCGCCCAGGTCCTCGGGCAGCGAGGTGGTCGGGGCGGCGGCGATCCCACCGGTGTCCCGGTCGGTCAGGGCGCGCAGCACCAGCAGCGAACGGCGCACTTCGGGGCGGCAGCCCTCCAGGGCGATCGCCCGGCTCCAGTCCTGCCAGCGGGTGGCGGTCAGGGCGAGCTCGGCGTCCGGGTCGAGCCGGGCCGGCACCGGTCGGTAGCTGGGGAACCAGGTGAGCGTCCAGCACTCCCGTTCCCCGGCCCGCAGCGGGTACCGGCCGGCGTGGTGGCGGTCGACCGAGTGCGGCAGCGGGCCGTCGAGGACCAGCCCGTTCGGCCCGGAGACGGCGACCAGCCGCTCCCCCGCGTCCCCGGCCAGCCGGTGCACCCACGGCACGCTGGACCCGTAGTCGAACCGCATCACCAGGTCCAGCTCGATGTCGACGTGCCCGCCGGTGCACTCGACCATCCGGACCAGGTCGGTCCGGTCGTCGTGCTCGGCCATGAAGTCGGTACAGACCGCCTCCCCGGTGGGCGTACGCCACCGGGTGCGCAGGATGAAGGTCTCCGGCACGTACGACCGGTCGACCACGGTGCCGTC
The DNA here is from genome assembly GCF_034933565.1 of Raineyella sp. Lineage (NCBI taxonomy): Bacteria > Bacillati > Actinomycetota > Actinomycetes > Propionibacteriales > Propionibacteriaceae > Raineyella > Raineyella sp. Next base: position 77,150 of record NZ_JAYFNG010000036.1, on the reverse strand, counting down.
GACCGGGCGGACCGACCAGTGCCCGTTGCCGTGGTCGCCGAGCAGGGCGGCGAAGACCGCCTCGTCCGCGAACCGCGGCAGGCACAGCCAGTCGACGCTCCCCTCGCGGGACACCAGCGGCCCGGTCCGCCGGTCGGCGAGGAGCGCGTAGTCCTCCAGTCGCGGCTGCGTCATGACCCCATCGTGCCCCCGCGAGGACGATCGCGACAGGGAACCGGGCAGGACGGCTGCACGGCACGACCCGGTGGTCAGCGGGCGAGGTAGCCGCCGTCGACCGGGTAGTGGCCACCGGTGCAGTACGACGCCGCCTCGGAGCAGAGGAAGGCGATCAGCGCGGCGACCTCGGCCGGCGCCGCCCACCGGCCGAGCGGGACGACGTCGCCGACCATCGCCCTGGCCACCGGGTCGTCGGCCTGGCCGAGGTTGGGGCGGGTCAGGGTCGGGCCGGGGGCGACCGCGTTGACGGTGATCCCGTCGGCGGCGAGGTCCACCGCCAGCCCGCGGGTGAGGGCCAGCACCGCGCCCTTCGTCGCGGCGTACGCGGACCGTCGCGGGGCGCCGGCCGAGGCGAGCACCGAGGAGACGGTGACGATCCGGCCCCAGCCGTACGCCCGCATACCGGGGATGACGGCCCGGCAGGCGTGCATCACACCGAGCACGTTGGTGGCCAGCAGGCCGGTCAGGTCCTCGTCGCGGTGGTCGGTGAGGTCGCCCTTGAGCAGGGTGCCGGCGGCGGCGACCAGCGCCGTGGGCGCTCCGGCGCGGGCGCGGATCTCGTCGGCGGCGGCCCGGACACTGTCCGGGTCGGCGGTGTCGCAGCCGATCGCCAGGTGGTGGCCGCCGAGCAGGTCGGCGGCGGAACGGAGCCGGCCGGGGTCGCGGCCGCTGACGACGACCCGCCAGCCGTCGTCGGCGAGCCGGCAGGCGGCGGCCAGGCCGATCCCGGAGGTGCCGCCGGTGACCCAGGCGAGGCGTGGGGTGGTGCTGGAGTCGGTCATCGGGATCCTTCCGGTGGCGGGGCGGCGGGCCAGGGCCAGTGCGGGTCCAGGTCGTCGGCGAGGCGGGCGAGGTTGGCGGCGACCCGGGCGAAGATCCGGCGGCGGGCGGTGCCGGAGCCGCCGGCGACGTGCGGGCTGAGCAGAGTGTTCGGTGCCGCGCGCAGCGGGTGGTCCGGCGGCAGCGGTTCGGTGCCGAAGACATCGAGCGCCGCCCCGGCCAACCGGCCGGTGCGCAGCGCCTGCGCCAGCGCGGACTCGTCGGTGACCGGGCCGCGCCCCACGTTGACCAGCAGGGCACCGGCGGGCAGCCGGGCGAGCTCCGTGGCACCGAGCAGGCCCCGGGTGTCGGGGGTGAGCGGGACGGCCACCACCAGGACGTCGGAGCCGGCGAGCAGGTCGGGCAGCGGGCGCCGGTCGTACGCCAGCTCGGGGCGCGGCCGGCGGGAATGGTAGGCGACCGGGCAGCCGAAGGCGGCGAACAACCGCAGGCAGGCTTCGCCGACGGCGCCGCCGCCGAGCACCCCGACCCGGCGCTCGGACAGGTCGCGGATGTCCGCACCGGAGGTCCAGTGCCCCGTCCGCAGGTCGTGGTCGAGTGCGGGGAGGCGGCGGGCGAGCGCGCCGGCGGCGAGCACGGCCCATTCGGCCACCGAGGCGGCGTTGGCCGCGGGAACGTGACAGACCGCGGCCCCGGCGCGCCGCCAGGCGTCGACGTCGACGGAGTGCAGCCCGGCGCCCGGGTACTGGACCAGCCGGACCCGGCGCCCGGCCCGGGCCGCCGCGGCGTCCAGCACCAGGTGCCCGGTCCAGTCCGCGACCACCGCGCCGGCCACCGCGAGCTGGTCCAGCATGGTCGCCCGGTCCTCGGCGAGCAGCAGGTCGGGTGGCTGCGCCAGGTCGGCGAAGGCGGCGGTCAGGTCCGGCAGCGCCGCCCGGCCGAGGACCAGCACGGGGAGTCGCACGGCGTCAGGCCCGGTCCGCAGCGGCATCCGGCGTGATCGTGATGACCCCCATCCCGGTCAGCCAGTCGGGCACCGGGGCGTACGCGATCCGCTCGGCCGGGGCACCGCCGAGCAAGGTGGCCATCATCAGCCAGGACCGCAGCTCCTGGGAGCCGTTGCCGCCGTCGCGTTCGAGGTCCGCGGTGGTGTACCCGTACAGCTCCTCGGCCCGGCCGGCGACGAAGGTGTCGATCACCGCTTCGTCCCACTCCGGGCTGATCGCCGACGTCGCGGCGCGGATGATCCGGCGCCGGCGGACGTCGTAGTCGGACCAGTTGAGCCTGCCGTCCAGCCAGGCGCGGACCATGAACTCCTCGTCGTCGCCCTCGGGGGCGCGCCAGTCCGGCCAGGGCAGCCGGTGGGAGAGACCGCCGGAGCCGATCACCACCACCCGCAGGTCCTCGGGGTAGCTCGCCACGGCGTCCCGGATCGCCTCGGCGACCTCCCGGCAGCGCTCCAGCGGCGGCAGCGGCTGGGCGAACACGTTGACCACCAGCGGGATGATCGGGACGTCGAGCCCGGCCAGCAGGTACTGGATGGCGTGGCTCTGGCCGTGATCGATCTGCAACCGCGCGGAGAAGGCCAGGTCGCCGCGGCCGGAGCCGACCACATCGTCCAGGATGTGCCGGGCCAGCCCGGTGTGCACCGGCTGGGGGCCCTTCGGGGTGCCGGACTCGCCGCTGGCCAGGCACTCCCCCACCCCGAGGGTGAAGCCGGGGATCAGGTCGAGCCAGAACCCGCGGAAGTGGTTGGACCCGATGATCAGCGCCACGTCCGGCCGGGCCGCCTCGACCCGGCGGCGGGCCTGTGCCAGCCCGTCGCGGAAGGTGACCGCGTCCTCCCTGTGGGTGGTCTCCTCCCAGTGGGTGTTCATCAGCGTGCTGTGGGAGGCTCCCACGCCGAGGACGATCTGTGCCATCAGTGCACCTCCGCGGTGTCCAGGTCGCTCGAGGCGACCTCGAGCGCGAATCGGATCAGGAATCGGGTGAAGGCGACGGCCTCGCGCAGGTCGACGGCGTTCATCCCCATCGCGAAGTCGACCGGGAACGGGGCGTCGGTGATCTTGGGCATGCCGATCCGTACGGTCGGGATGCCGCGGCTGCGCAGGATCGCCGCGTCGGTGGCCCCCGAGCCGTTGTCGGTGCGCGGATGCTCCCGGCCGGTGACCGCCTGCCAGGCGTCGACGGCACGCCGGACGAACCAGGAGTCGGCGTCGGTCGTGCCGCCGGGGACGGCGAGGACGGGCCGTACGTCGATCGTGGTGCCGAGCTCCGCGGCGATCCGGGTGACCTCGGCCGTCAGCTCGCGGCGCACCTCGCTCGGGGTGGAGCGCGGGCTGATCCGCAGGTCGACCATCAGCCGGACGTTCTCCGGGGTGAAGGAGGCGGTGCGGGTCCAGCCGCCGTGGACGGTGGCCACCATGCCCTGCGGGGCGACCTGCCCGTCGGTGTGCCGGGCGGTGTAGGTGGGGAACCAGTCCTCCAGCCGGCAGATCACCTCGGCGGCCAGCCGGACGGTGTTGCGGTAGGGCAGCCGGTGGCGCGAGCCGGTGTAGGTGTGGGTGCCGTGCACGATGATCTCGAACCAGGTCAGGCCGACCTCGTCCCAGGCGACGGTCCAGCCGGGCTTGGCGATCACCGCGTAGTCGGTGTGCGCGCCCTGCTCGAGCAGGAAGGAGCAGCCGGCGCCCTGGCCGGTGGTGAGCCGCGGGTTGTCCACGCCCGGGCGGGCGTTGGTCGGCATGCCGCCGGCGCCGAAGGCGGCGACCAGGTCGCCGCGCAGCGGGATCCCGGCGGCGGCGATCGCCTCGACCGCGGCCAGCACGCAGGCGGCGTGGCCCTTCGGATTGGACGCGCCCAGGCCGATCACGTAGTCGTCGCGGACCTCGGCACGCGCCAGCAGGTCGGGGCGCATCGCCCCGATCCACGGCAGGTCCTCGGCCGGGTCGCCGGTGGTGACGGTGTCGGTCGGCGCGTACAGCATCAGCGACGGGCCGGTGCCGTCGCCGGGCAGCCGGGCCCAGGCGTTGGCCTGCCGGTCGTCGAGCGGCATCAGCTCCGCCGCCAGACCGGCGTCGGTGAGCCGCTCGACGAGGTGCTCGGCGACCGGCCGCTCGTCGCCGGTGGGGCTGGGCACGTCGACCAGCCCACGGACCAGCTCGGCCAGCCGCCCGGCGGTGACGAGGTCGGCGGCGGCCCGGACCCGCTCCCGCAACGCCCCGTCGAGGCCGCGCAGGTGGGCGTCACCGTCGGCCGGGATGGAGGCATTGCCGAAGACCGGGACGCTCGGCGCGGTCATGCCCGGTCCCCCTCGCCGGGCAGATGCTGGGCGAGGAAGCCGGAGACCATCGTGTAGTAGTCGTGCGGGCGCTCCTCCTGCAGGTGGTGGGAGGCCTGGTCCATGATCCACAGCTGGCCGTGCGGGATCATGCTCGCCAGCATCAACGGGTAGTCGGGGGTGAGGAAGGCGTCGTACATGCCCCAGGCCAGCAGCACCGGCACCTGGATCCGGCCCAGGTCACCGGCGATGTCCTGCCAGTCCCCGCGCGGGTTGTCCGACGCGCCGGCCAGCGCCATCTCCTCGGGGTCGAGGCTCTGCCGGTAGCGCATCTCCAGCGTCTCCTCGGGCAGCCGGTCGCCGTCGTACCACTCGAGCCCGGTGATCAGCGTGCGCATCTTCTCCTTCGTCGGGCCCTCGCCGCCGTAGTAGCGGTCCCGCGCGCTGCGGCCACGGTGGCCGTTCTCGGGCAGCGGGCCGAGCGGGCCGCGGAAGACCGGCATGCTGCCGGTGAGGGTGACGGTGCGGACCCGGTCGGGGTGGTCCGCGGCGATCTTCAGGGCCATGTGGCCGCCCCACGAGTTGCACACGAAATCCGCCTGCGCCAGGCCCAGGTCGTCCATCAGCGCGATCAGCTTGGCCGCGTGATGGTCCCACATCGGGCCCTCGATCTCGCTCTTGTCGGACCGGCCGTACTGCAACAGGTCGACCAGGATGCAGCGCCGGTCGGCAGCGAACAGCGGGGCCACCGGGCCGAAGTCGGACCAGGCGGTGCAACCCGGCCCCCCGCCGTGCAGGAAGATCGTCGGCGCCCCCTCGCCGATGTCGTGGTAGTGGTACGTGACGCCGGCGACGGTGCTGAAGTGGCTCGCGGGAGGCTGTGTCATGGCCCGATGGGACCCCATCGGGCCCGGTCCGCACCACGATCCAGGTCCGACCAGCGGACCCCGCCGACGGGTCCGCTGAGCAGTCCGGTGTCCTCGGGGACGGCCGGCCGGGCTGCCTACCATCCGGCCATGACGCCCTCCACGCAGGAATCGACCTCACGCTTCGTCAGCGTCGGCCCGACCCGGATCCACTACCACGAGGCCGGCACCGGCCCGGTCCTGCTGTGCATCCACGGCGGCGCCCCGGGGGCGTACGGCTGGGGCAACTTCGGGCAGAACCTTGACGCCCTGGCCGCCCACCACCGGGTGCTGATCGTCGACCTGCCGGGCTACGGCCGCTCCGACCCGTACGAGGCCGAGGGCGGCCGGTACGCCGGGCTGGCCGCCCTGTTCGCGCGGATGCTGACCGAGCTGGGCATCGAACGGGCCGATGTGGTCGGGATGGCCACCGGCGGCGCGGTGGCGATGAAGCTCGCCGTCGACCACCCCGACCGGGTGGACCGGCTGGTGCTGGTCTCCAGCGCCGGCGGGCTGCCGCTGTTCACCACCATGCCGTCGGAGGGGCAGAAAGCGATCCGCGGCTACTACGCCGGCGAGGGCCCCTCGCCGGAGCGGATGGCGGCGTACCTGAGGCTGATGATGCACGACCGGGCGCTGATCACCCCCGAACTGGTCCGCGACCGCTACCAGGAGTCGATCCGGCGCACCACCTCCGACCGGCCGGCCGCACCCGTCGCGGGTGGCCCGGCGGTCGAGGAGCCGTGGCGGGAGGCCGACCGGATCACCGCCCCGACGCTGATCGTCTGGGGCACCCACAACCGGATCCAGGGCTACGACAACGCCCTGTTCCTGCTCCGGCGGATCCCCGGCGCCCGACTGCACCTGTTCGCCGACACCGGCCTGTGGGTGCCGTACGAGCGGGCCGCGGAGTTCGAAGCGCTGCTCGGGATGTTCCTCGCGGAGGGCCGATGACCATGACGGCCGCCCGCATGAAGGCCGCCCGCCTGCACGCCTTCGGCCGCCCGCCGGTCGTCGAGGACGTCGGGACCCCCGTCCGCCCCGAGGGCAGCACCCTGGTCCGGGTCGGCGCGGCCGCGGTGGGCCACCTGGACCTGACCGTCGCGTCCGGGACGTTCGACGTCCGCCCACCGCTGCCGCACATCGGCGGCACCGACGCCGCCGGCACCGTCGTCGCCTCCGACACCCTGCCGATCGGGCAACGGGTCATCGTCCGCGGCGGCGGGGTCGGGCTCACCCGGCCCGGCTGCTGGGCCGAGTACGTGGTGGTCGGTGACCGCCACCTGATCCTCGACGACGGGGCCCTGCCGCTGCCGACGGCGGCGACCTTCCTGGTGCCCGCCACGACCGCCTGGGTCGCCGTCCACGACGTCGCCGCGGTGCGGGCCGGCGAACGGGTGATCGTCGGGGGCGCCGCCGGCGCGGTCGGCCGGGTGATCGCCCAGCTCGCCGTCCTCGCCGGCGCCGAGGTGATCGGCGTCGTCGGCCGGGAGTCCTCGCTGGCCCGGGTGCCTGACGGGGTGAGAGCGCTGACCGCCGAGGCACTCCCGGACCGGCCCTGGGCCGACGCGGTGATCGACACCATCGGTGGCGAGCCCCTCACCCGGGCGCTGCGCGCCACCGTACGCGGCGGGCGGGCGGCGCTGATCGGCTACACCCGCTCCCCAGCCCTCACCCTCGACCTGCCGAACTGGCTGCTGTCCGAGGTGGCCCTGCTGCCGGTCAGTATGATCCATCGGGCCGAGCGCCAGCAGCAGCTGCTGCCCACCCTGACCGGGCTGCTGGTCGACGGCTCGATCAGTGTGCCGGTCACCACCTTCCCGCTGGACCGGACCGCTCAGGCCTGCGCGGACCTGGCCGCCGGGCGGATCGACGGTCGCGCTGCGGTGCTCCCGGTCGCCTGACCACCCCTCACCCTCGACACCCGGAGATCCTGATGACCCGCATCCTCGTCCTCGCCACCGGCGGAACCATCGCCAGCCGGCCCGGCGCCGACGGCATCGTCCCCACCCTGTCCGGCGCCCGGATCGTCGAGGAGGTGCTGGCCGACGACCCCGGCCTGCGGGACTCGCTGCAGATCAGCGTCGAGGAGCTCTTCCGCCGGCCCAGCTACACGATCGGGCCCGCGCAGATGCTGCAGCTGGCCCGGCGGTGCCGGACGGCCCTCGACCGGAGCCCCGACGACCGGGACCATGACGGGGGCCATGACGGCGTGGTGGTGCTGCACGGCACCGACACCGTCGCCGACTCGGCCTGGCTGACCCATCTGCTCACCCTGCCGGCGACCGGCGGGCCGGTGGTCTTCGCCAGTGCGATGCGGCACGCGGCCGAGCCCGGTGCCGACGGGCCCCGCAATCTGCTCGACGCCCTGCGCGTCGCCGCCCACCCGCAGGCCGCCGGACGCGGCGCGCTGCTCGTCGTCAACGGGGAGATCCACTCGGCGGCGCGGGTGGTGAAGTCCCACACCAGCGCCCTGCAGGCGTTCAGCTCCCCCGGCGCGGCACCGGTCGGGGGGCTCACCGCGGGGGACGTACGTTTCACCCGGCCGCCCGCCGGCCCGTTCGCCGACCCGGGCCCGCTCGAGGCCCTGGCCGACGTCGGCGTGGTCACGGCCTGGGCCGGCCACGGCGACACGGTGATCGACGGCCTGCTGGCCGACGGCGTACGGGGCCTGGTGGTCGAGGGCACCGGTGCCGGGCACGTCCGCCCCGATGCGGTCGCCGGCCTGGAGCGGGCCTTCGCCCGCGGTGTCGCGGTGACGGTGACCTCCCGGGCCGGGGTCGGCCCGGTCCATCGCGGGTACGGCGGCGGTCCCGGCTCGGGGCGCTGGCTGGACACCACCCCGACGCTGGACAGTGGCGAGCTCGGCACGGCCCGGGCACAGCTCGCCCTGGCGGTGGGCATCGCCGCCCACGGGACCGGGGCACCGCTGGCGGACTGGTTCGGCGCGGTGGTCCGCCACCAGGCCGGGCTCGTCTGAGGCCACGGGGCCCCGGAGGCTACTCGGCCCGGGCGACCAGGTCGGCGGAGATCGCGGCGGCGGCCTGACGCAGCTGCGGGATCAACCGGGACTGGGCGGGGCTGAGCCGCTGAACGGTGCCGGTGACGGACAGCGCGGCGACGACGTCGCGCTCCCCGTGGTGGACCGGCACGGCGATGCTCATGTAGCCGAGCCGGGTCTCCTCGACCTCGCGGGCGAAGCCGTCCGCCCGGATCCGGTCCAGCTGGCGCCGCAGCACGGCGAAGGACGAGGTCGTCCGCCGGGTCAGCGGGGTGAGGCCGCGGAAGGCGAGCGCCTCCAGCACGGTCCGGTTCGAATGGGCCAGCAGCACCTTCCCGGTCGCGGTGGCGTGCGCCGGCAGCCGGCCGGCGACCCGGGACACGTCCTGCAGGCCACGGTCGCCCTCGAGCTTGTCGACGTAGATCACGTCGAGGCCGTCGCGCAGCGCCAGGTGGACCGTCTCCTGGGAGAACGTCATCAGCTTGCGGACGTAGGGTCGGCCGACTTCGCGCAGGGTCCGCTGGCGCGGGACGAGCTGGCCCAGCTCGAACAGGCGCAGCCCGAGGCGGTAGTGGATGCCGGTCTTCTCCAGCAGCCCCACACCGACCATCTCGCCGGCCAGCCGGTGGACGGTGGCCTTGGCCAGGCCGCTGCGGGCGGTGAGCTCGGTCAGGCTCTGCTGCCAGGTGTCGTCGTCGAATGTGGACAGGATGAGGGCCACCTTGTCGAGCAGCGTGAGGATGTCACGCCCCGCGACCGGCTCCGCCACGGGCTGGGCCATGTTGTCACCTTCGGGTACGGGTCGGGTCGGCCATCCCCCCACCGGACGGCCGCCCGGCTCAGTCGGGCAGGTCATCCAAGAAGTCCGCGATCATCCCGCCGACAGTAGCCGGTTTTTGTTGCGGAAGGGCCACGGTTCCTCCCTCGACGACGATCGGGCCGCGGACGGTCGTCGCCGTCAGGGCCGCCTCGAGGGGCGCCAGCGCGGGCAGGGCGAACGGGTCGGCGCCACCGGCCATCAGCAGGACGGGCGCGCGCACCTCACCGGCCCGGTCCTCCATCCGGTAGTGGGCGCAGGCCCGGTGGCCCTCGGCCGGGTCGAGGCCCGGGCGCAGCGCATCGGCCAGGAACCGGTCGAGCAGGGCGACGTCGCCGGCCGGATAGTACGGCCGGCGGCCCTCCCACAGCGCTGTCAGGTGGCCCCCGTCGGGGGTGCGGTCGACGTCGTCGACACCGCGGACACCGGCGCGGGCGGCGCGGAACTCCGCGTCGGTCCACGGGCAGGAGGAGAGCACCAGGGCGCGGACGTCGCGGCGGACGGCGGCCAGCTCAAGGGCGACCGCGGCACCGGTGTGGTGGCCGACCAGGGCGACCGGCCCGAGGGCCAGGGCGTCGAGGAACTCCCCGACGCCCTGAGCGTACTGCTCGATGGTCTGCGGGGCGGGCAGCCGCGGGCTGTTGCCGAAGCCCGGCATGTCCACCGCGATCGCCCGGTGCCCGCGGGCGGCGAGCAGTGGCAGCACCTCCCGGAACTCGTCCCAGGACTGCGGGGTCTGATGCAGCAGCATCACCGGGCGGCCGGTGCCGGCCTCGGCACAGTGGATCTGGCCGAGGCCGGTGTCGACGTACGCCATCCGGACGTTCATCGGTGGTTCGCCGCCAGGTCGGTGTCCACCCCGATGACGCCGGTCCTCGCCGCGCCGCCGGGATTGCCGAGCGGCGCGTCGCGGCCGGGCAGGACGACCTCGAAGAAGGCCCGGTTGTCGGCCTTCCACTCCGGGGCGGCCTTGCGGTCGACGGCGATCGCGCCGTGCGGGCAGGCGACCTCGCAGTTGCCGCAGTCGATGCACTCGGTGGGGTTGATGTAGAGCTTGCGGGCGCCCTCGTAGATGGCGTCGACCGGACATTCCTCCATGCAGGAGCGGTCCATGTGGTCGATGCAGCCGTCGCCGATCACGTACGTCATTGTTCAGTCTCCTTCGGTCGAGTGGCCCGGGAACAGGTCGAGTCCGGGGTCGAGCAGCACGGCGGCGTTGTTGACCGCCGTGGCCGCCTCGCCGAAGCCGACCGAGATCAGCCGGACCTTCCCGGGGTAGTCGGTGATGTCGCCCGCGGCGTAGACCCGCGGGATCGCGGTCTCCATCCGCGTGTTGACGGGGATCCGTCGATTGACCAGGCCGAGGCCCCAGTCGTTCATCGCGCCGAGGTCGGCGGTGAAGCCGAGCGCCGCGACGATGGACTGGGCGGCCAGCGAGACCGCCCGGTCCTGCCCGGCGACGCGCACCTCGGCGCCGCTGACCCAGCCGTCGCCGCGGACCTCGGTCACCTCGGCGTTGACGAGCATCCGGACGTTGCTGTCGCGGACCCGGTCGACCGACCCCTTGTGGGCCCGGAACCGGTCGCGGCGGTGCACCATCGTCACCGACCGGGCGATCGGCTCCAGGTGCAGGGCCCAGTCGAAGGCGCTGTCGCCGCCGCCGACGATCACCACGTCCTTGTCATCGTGGACGGTGAGATCGGGGACGAAGTAGCTCACCCCGCGGCCCAGCCAGTCGAGGCCGGGGGTGAACGGGCGGGGGGTGAAGGTCCCGATCCCGCCGGCCAGCACGACCGCCCCGGCGTGGACGGTGCGACCGGCGCTGGTGGTCAGCACCACCTCGCCGGCGCCCGGGGTGGAGGTCAGCCCCTGCACCTCCTCGTCGAGCCAGAACTCCGGGCCGAAGGTCTCGGCCTGCAGCACCAGCGCGTTGATCAGGTCGCGGCCGCGGACCGCGGGATACCCGGCGATGTCGAGGATCGCCTTCTCCGGGTACATCCCGACCACCTGACCGCCGATCTCCGGCAGGGCGTCGACGACCGCGGTCCGCAGGCCACGGAAGCCGGCACAGTAGGCCGCGTACAGCCCGGCGGGGCCGGCGCCGACGACCAGCAGGTCGACATGGGAGGTGGTGGGCCGGTCATGACGCCTGGTTGCGGTGGACATGTCCGCTCACTCTCCTGCCGGGGTCCGGAGCCAGTGCCCGAAGAGATCGGGCTCGTGACGGGCGATCTTCTGGATGATCGTGGCGTACGCGAACCACCCGACGTCCTCGCCACCGACGGCGGCGTACGTCTCCGCGGCGGTCCGCGCGCCCAGCGGGACCGGATCACCGGCGGCGAGGGCGAGCAGCTCCGACTGCATCGAGCGCTCCATCGAGACGAACCACCACACGGCGCTCTCGACGGTGGTGCCGACGGTGAGGTGGCCGTGGTTGGTGAGGATCACCGCCTTGTGCGGGCCGAGCGCCGCGGCGATCCGCTCACCCTCCTCCTCGAGCAGGGCGACGCCGTGGTACTCGTCGTACCGGCCCTGGTCGCCGTGGAAGGCACAGGCGTCCTGGGTGAGTGGTGAGACCGGCCGGTGCAGCGCGGAGAAGGTCCTGCCGTGCAGGCCGTGGGCGTGCACCGCCCCGATCACCTCGGGGCGGGCGGCGTGCACCCGGGAGTGGATGATGAACGCGGCCCGGTTGAGCCGGCCCCGGCCCCCGTCGGGCAGGATCTGCCCGGTGGCGTCCACGTGGAGCAGTTCCTCGGGGCGGACCAGGCTGAAGTGCCGGCCCCACGGCGCGGTCCAGAAGGTGTCCGGATCGTCCGGGTCGCGGCAGGTGATGTGTCCGGAGATGCCCTCGTCCAGGCCGAAGGCGGACAGGATCCGGTAGCCGCCGATGACGGCGTTCTTCCGGCGGGCGAGCTCGTCGGCGAGGGACAGCCCGGTGGGCGGGGCGGGGATCCCCGCGAGGGTGATCACGTCGGCCCCGGTGGTGTCATCGGTACGGGTGGTCTCGATCATCACTTCACCCCGTAGCGGTGGAACAGCCGGTGGGTGACGATCCGCAGCACCCGGTCGAAGATGAAGCCGAGCGTGCCGAGCACCAGGATGCCGGCGAAGATCCAGTCGATCCGGCCGTAGTTGCGCGCCGACCAGATCAGCGAGCCGAGGCCGACGTTCGCGGCGACGATCTCGGCCGAGACGATGGTCAGGAAGCTGTTGCCCATCGCCAGCCGGGCGCCGGTGACGATGCCGGGGATGGTGGAGGGCAGGATGATGGTCCGCAGCAGCTGCCAGCGCCCGGCACCCAGGTTCTGGGCGGCCTGGATCCGCAGCGGGCTGATGGTCACCGTCGCCTGGATCGTGCTGACCACCACCATGAACACGGAGGTGTAGAAGATCAGCGCGACCTTGCTCAGCTCGCCGATGCCGAACCAGACGATGGTCAGGGTGACGAAGGCGATCGGCGGGACGAACCGGAAGAACTCCACGTACGGGTCGAGCAGGTCGCGGACGAACGTCAACCGGCCCATCAGGATGCCGATCGGGGCGCCGAGGACCACGCCGGCCAGCCAGCCGACCAGGATCCGGGCGCAGGAGGCCCCGATCGAGGCGGCCAGGGTGCCGTTCGCCCCGAGCTCGACCAGTGCCCCGACGGTCTGGACCGGGGAGGCGATGATGCTCGGCCCGAACCACCAGGACAGGTAGGTCCAGAACAGCAGCCCGCCGATCAGCGAGACGGTCCAGATCGCCGGGACCCGGGCCCAGGCCGGCAGGGCCCGCCGGCCGGCCGTACGGGTCGCGGGCGCGGTCGGGCGGACCGCGGTGTCGGTGGTGGTGCTCATGACCTCTCCTCCAGGCCCTGGCCGGCCAGGCTGCGCTCCACCTCGACGCTGATGTCGGCGTGGAGCTGATCGAACAGTTCGGTGACGCCCGGGGTGTGCCGCTCGCGCGGTCGGTCGATGTCGACCCGGTAGACGCTCTTGATGCCGGCGGCCGGGCCTGCCGTCATCACCACGATCCGGTCGGCCAGCACGATCGCCTCGTCGATGTCATGGGTGACGAAGACGACCGTGCTGTTCGTCCGCCCGCAGATCCCGCTGAGCTCCTCCTGCATGACCAGCCGGGTCTGGGCGTCCAGGGCCCCGAACGGCTCGTCCATCAGGATCAGCCGCGGTTCGTTGGCGAGCACCCGGGCGATCTGGACCCGCTGGCGCATCCCGCCGGACAACTCGCCCGGGTACTTGTGCTGGGCGTGCCCCAGGCCGACCATCGTCAGGTAGTGGTCGGCGATCCGGGCCCGGGCATCGGCGCTCGCGCCGTGCATCCGCGGGCCGTAGCCCACGTTCTCGGCGGCGGTCATCCAGTCGAACAGCACCTCGGTGCTCTGGAAGACCATCCCGGCGTGGCTGTTGTTGCCGGTGACGTGCTCGTCGGCGCAGTGGATCGAGCCCTCGGCGAGGGGGACGAAGCCGGCCAGGGCGGACAGCAGGGTCGACTTGCCGCAGCCGCTGGGGCCGAGCAGGCAGACGAACTCCCCCGGCTCGACCTGCAGGTCGACGCCGCTGACAGCGGTGAAGTCCCCGAACCGGATCGCCGCGTCACGGACCCGCAGCGAGACGCCCTGGGCCCGCACCGGCGGATCGACGACGGTGCTCATCGGTCAGGCCCCCTTGTACCAGCCGAGGACCAGCGCCTTGTTCAGGTCCGGCCGGGACTTGATCGCGCCGACGCTCTGGTAGAAGTCGACGATCTCGGTGGTGCTCTTCACCGACTCGGCGTCGAGGCTCCGGACCGCGAAGTCGATCTGGTCGATCGCGACCTTGGTGTCGGCCGGCTTGATCTTCACCGCCTTCTCCGTCACCGTGGCGGCCAGCGCGGGATCGGCCTCGGTCTTCTTCGCGGCCTCGTCGAGGACCTTGGTGAACTTCTGGGCGGCATCCCCGTGACCGGAGAGCCAGGCCTCGTTGGTGACCAGCCAGTGGTGGTAGGAGAAGCCGAACGCCGCCGAGGCGGCGTCCACGTGACCGATCTTCTGGTCGAGCGCGGTCTGCGGCCACGGCTCCCACATCACGTAGCCGTCGATGTCACCGCGGCGCAGCAGCGCCGGCATGTCGGCCGGGGCGGCGGCGACCAGTTCGACACTCTTCGGGTCGATGCCGTTGGCCTCGAGGTACTTGTTGGTGGCGATCTGGCTGAGGCCCTGGACGTAGCCGAGCTTCTTCACGTTCTTGGGCCCCGCCACCCCGTCACGCAGGACGGCCTTGACGTACTGGCCGGAGGACTCGTAGCTGGCGATGGCCCGCAGCTTGTCGCTGGAGGCCATCTGGGCGCTGGTGGTGGTGTCGGAGTTGCCGGCGATGTTGATCTCGCCGGCGTTCACGGCGTCGACGGCCTCGCCGCCGCGGCCGAACTGGACCAGCTCGACCTTCAGGCCGGCCTTGGAGAACATCCCCTCGGCGTCGGCCACGAAGAAGGGGGCGTACGCCGCGTCGATGCCCACCCCGACGCGCAGGGTCGTCTGGTCGGCGGCTGCCTGGGCCTGGTGGTCGGCGGGACGGGAGCAGGCGGCCATGGAGACCACGAGCACCAGGCCCGAGGCAGTGACGGCAGCGGTCTTGAATGGACGGAAGGACTTCATTGCGGTCGACTCCGAATCGCTGGGGGGCCCGCCCTTCGACGGGATTGCCGAGAAAGCTAGCCGGGTCCTCCCGGATCGGCCGCGCCCCCCGGTCCGGTCACCGAACCGCATTTGACATCGATCGTTTCCATTTTCGTCACACACCGAGTGTGATACGGATCACCAGGCGACGAAGGCCCAGACCGCGGTGCCCAGACCGATGCCCACCACGGCCCCGCGCAGCACCCGGTCGGGCAGCCGGCGGGCCACCCGGGCCCCCAGCAGACCGCCCGCGACACCCCCCACAGCGATCCCGGCGCAGAGCGCCCAGGGGATGTCGGCGCGCACCATCAGCAGGATCGCAGCGACCAGGTTGGTCGCGGCGTTGGTGAGGTTCTTGACCGCGTTGGCGGCCTGCAGACCACTGCCCAGCACCGCGAGCAGGGCGAGGGTGAGCAGGCCCTGACCGGCCCCGAGCAGAGCGCCGTACACGCCCAGCAGGACGAAGAGCAACGGGGTCAGCCAGCCGGGCAGGGCGTACGCCGATCGACCGAACGACGCGGAGATCCGGGGCTGCAGGGCCATCAGCAGGGCACCGGCGAGGATGAACCACGGCACCACTCCGGCGAACACCGCCGACGGCATCCACACCAGCAGGCCGGCCCCCAGCGCTCCACCGAGGGCGGCCGCGGGCGCCAGCAGCCAGGCGCCCCGGCCGGCGGTGACCAGTTCGCGGCGGTACGCCCAGGTGCCCGAGACGGTGCCGGGCAACAGCCCGACCGACAGCGCGATCACCGCGGCCCGCGGGTCGATGTCGCGGACCACCAGCAGCGGCAGGGCGACCAGTGCCCCCGACCCCACCGCGGTGTTGACCAGGGCGGCGGCGAGCCCGGCGACCCCGCCGACGAATTGTGCGGTGACATCCATGTGATTCCTCCGGTGGCGGGAGCGGTGGACCGGGAATTCCCGGTGCGAATACCCATGGTCGGCAAGGAATTCCGGGGCATCGTCACTTCGGGTTCACTCATCGGACCCGGCCACGGGCCAATTCCCGCCGGCCCGGGCAATACTCGCCGCACCCCCACCATTCGGGAGTCGTCGGAGAACAGACCACGTCGGAGTACGACCACGAGGAGACCAGACATGACAGTGCAGACGGACGCTCCCGCACGGGAGCGGGGGCAGACGGACACTCCCGCACGGGAGCGGGGGCAGACGGACGCTCCCGCGGAGCGGGTGAGCCACGCCGGCGAGGAGGAGAAGCGCCGCCAGGCCCGCTATCCCGGTCGTCAGACCTGGGCAGCCTGGCCCGCGTACGACGCGGCGGAGCTCGGCTTCCGCGGCTACTGGTACCCGGTGGCCTGGTCCAGCAACGTCGCCGAGGGCCGCCCGGTCCGGATCACCCTGTGCGGGGAGAACATCGTCCTGGTCCGCGACTCGAACGGCCTGCACGCTCTGTACGACCGCTGCCCGCACCGCGGGGTGCCGCTGTCGTGCGGCAGCCAGGAGTTCGACGGCACCATCAGCTGCGCCTACCACGGCTGGACCTTCGACACGACCACCGGCCGGCTCGGCGCGGTGATCACCGACGGCCCCGACTCGCCGATCTGCGGCAAGGTGTCGGTGGCGACCTACCCCGTCGAGGAGCACCTCAATCTGATCTGGGTCTACATGGGCGCGGACGGCGAGGAGCCCACCCCGCTGCTCGACCAGATCCCCGAGGAACTGCGGGGCGCCGCGTTCAACCTCGGCGGCCGGATCAAGGTGCGCAAGGGCGACTGGCGACTGACCTGCGAGAACGGCTTCGACGAGGGCCACGCCAAGTTCCTGCACCGCAACGCGATGTGGCGCCGGTTCAAGTCGATGCCGGTGTGGAACCTCACCACGCTGGAGAAGCGCGGCCGGTGGTTGTTCCGGGTGCAGACCGAGCAGCACTGGACCGCCGAGTTCCCCGGCTACGGCACCTGGCCCCCGCAGCGGGAGAGCCGGTTCCGGATCAAGCCGTCGACCGACGGTACGCAGTCGATCAGCAACACCGGCAACCCCAGGGCCCCGCACCCGCAGATCGCCGCCCAGGACTTCCCCGGCTTCGTCTCGGTGTCGCTGCCGGGTGTGCTGCGCGTCGTCTACCCCGACTTCATCCACTACGAGTTCTACGTGCCGTACGACGCCGAGCACCACCGCTACGTGGGCCTGATGGTCAACTTCGACTCGGGCATCCGCAGCCTGCTCTTCAAGGCCAAGTACCTCGGCTTCGTCCGGTGGTTCTTCCACGGCCTGTTCGCCGCCCAGGACGCCTGGATGGTCGACGAGACCGACGCCCCGCCGGAGCGTCTCTACCGCCCGGACGTGTCCCTCACCACCTGGCGCTCGATGTGCGAGGACGCCGCCGAGGAACGCGCCACCCGGCTGAACCCCACCGCCTGAAACCACGCCTGCCCCTACCGCCTGAAGACCCCCACCGCCCGGAACCCCAGGAGACCGACATGACCAGGATCAGCGCCTTCATCCTCCCCGCCGTCACGGTGGCGTTCGCGATCGCGACGTACCCGACGATCCGCAACTTCCTCGCCAACAACACCCGCACCCAGGTGCACCGGATCAACGTCTGAGACCCTCAACGTCCGGGACCACCGGAGCGTCCGGAACACCACCGGAGCCGACCCTCCCCGAAGGGTTGCGTTCCGCGCCTGCGTCGCGTAACGTCATGTTCCACGAGCGGGTCTCCCGCTCACCAGGATTGTTACTCCGCGGAGGCAAGACCTGAAGTGCACACCAGTGCGCTTCAGGTCTTTTTTTGTTTTCCGCCCAGAGTCAAGGAGGACTCCCGATGGGGACCGTGAACTACGCCGATCTGGCCCACCGGATCGTCGACGAGGTGGGCGGCGAAGCGAACATCGCCACCGGCACCCATTGCGCCACCCGGCTGCGCCTGACGCTGAAGGACACCTCGAAGGCCGACACCGGCGCGGTCGAGAAGCTCCCCGGCGTCATCACCGTGATGCAGGCCGGCGGCCAGTACCAGATCGTGATCGGCAACAACGTGCCGAAGGTCTACGAGGAGCTCACCCGCTTCACCCGGATCGGCGGTGATGATGCCGCCTCGGTCGACGCGCCCAGGGGCAACATCCTCAACCGGTTCATCCAGCTGATCAGCGCCATCATCCAGCCGATCCTGTGGCCGCTCGCCGGTGCCGGCCTGTTCAAGGCCTTCCTGGCCCTCGCCACCAACCTGCACTGGCTGGACGCGACGTCCACCACGTACGCCATCCTGAACGCCTCGGCCGACGCGCTGTTCTACTTCCTGCCGATCTTCCTGGCCCTCACCGCTGCGAAGCGGTTCCGGGCCAACCACGTGACCGCGATGGCGCTCGCCGGCGCGCTGGTCTACCCGGGCATCGTCGCGCTGGCCTCCTCGACCGACCCGGTGACCTTCTTCGGCATCCCGGTGGTGATGACGAGCTACGCCAGCTCGGTCATCCCGATCATCATCGCCGTGTGGCTGCAGGGCTACCTCGAGCGCTTCCTCGCCCGGCTGCTGCCGGACGCGATCCGCAACTTCACCACCCCGCTGATCGTCCTGCTGGTGATGGTCCCGCTCGTCCTGCTCACCGTCGGCCCGCTGACCACCTACGCCGCCAACGGGATCTCCGCCGGCGTGAACGCCATCTTCCACTTCGCCCCGTGGCTGGGCGGCGCCATCATGGGCGGCTTCTGGCAGGTGTTCGTCCTCTTCGGCCTGCACTGGGGCTTCGTCCCGCTGATGATGAACGACCTCGCCACCCAGGGCTACACCCTGCTCGGCGGCCCGCTGGTCGCCGCCGTCCTCGCCCAGGCCGCCGCCACCCTCGCCGTCTTCATCCGCACCCGCAGCGCCAAGCGTCGTGAGGTCGCCGGCCCCGCCGCCCTGTCCGGGATGCTCGCCGGCATCACCGAGCCGGCGATCTACGGTGTGAACCTCCCGCTCAAGCTCCCCTTCTACTTCGGCATCGCCGGTGGGGCCGTCGGCGGGGCGATCGCCGCGGCCGGTGGCAGCGCCAACAACGCCTTCGTCTTCCCGTCCCTGATCGGCCTGCCCGCCTACATGGCCGTCGGCAACTTCACCCTGCAGCTGATCGGCTCCGGCATCGCGGTCGCCATCGCCTTCCTGCTCACCCTGTTCTTCTGCCCCCGCGAGGAGAAGGACGCTGCCCAGGCCCCGGTGACCGGCGCCGCGACCACCGCCACGTCTCCGGCCACCGCCACCGCCACCGCGGACAGCGCCGCCGGGTACGGTGACGCCGTCGTCACCGCCCCGGTCGCCGGCACCCCGGTCCCGCTGGCCGAGGTCAGGGACAAGGTCTTCGCCTCCGGCGCGATGGGCCAGGGCGTGGGCATCCTGCCGGCCACCGGCCGGATCGTCGCACCGGTCGCCGGCACCGTGATCGCCGCCACGAGGACCGGCCATGCGTTCGGGATCAAGTCCGACGACGGCATCGAGGTCCTGGTCCACATCGGCATCGACACCGTGCAGATGAAGGGCGAGGGCTTCACCTCGGGGGTGACCCGTGGACAGCACGTGGCGCAGGGCGACCTGCTCGCCCTGGTCGACCTCAGCACCGTCGAGCAGGCCGGCTTCGACCCGACCGTGGTGATGATCGTGACCAACTCCGCCAGCCTCGGCGCGGTGCGCGCGGTCACCGGTAGCACCCTCGCCGTCGGCGACCCGGCCCTGCTGATCACCGCCGGCGCCGCCGAGCCGGTCAACGCCTGACCCCGACCCACATCCGTACGAGCTGAGGAGACCAGCAGATGACCACCGCACGATTCCCCGACGGCTTCCTCTGGGGCGGCGCCACCGCCGCCAACCAGGTGGAGGGGGCGTACGACCGGGGCGGCAAGGGCCTGTCCATCCAGGACGTGATGCCGCACGGCATCGCCGGCGCCCCGACCGAGGAGCCCACCCCGGACAACCTGAAACTGACGGGGATCGACTTCTATCATCGCTACGCCGAGGACATCGCCCTGTTCGCCGAGATGGGGTTCACGGTGTTCCGCTTCTCCATCGCCTGGAGCCGGATCTTCCCGAACGGCGACGAGGAGACCCCCAACGAGGAGGGCCTGGCCTTCTACGACCGGGTGCTCGACGAGCTGGAGAAGCACGGCATCGAGCCGCTGGTGACGATCAGCCACTACGAGACCCCGCTGCACCTGGCCACGGCGTACGACGGGTGGCGCTCGCGCGAGCTGATCGGTTTCTACGAGCGCTACTGCCGCACCCTGTTCGAGCGGTACGGGACGCGGGTGAGGTACTGGCTGACCTTCAACGAGATCAACTCGATCCTGCACGCCCCGCTGCTCTCCGGCGGCATCCGGACCCCACCGGAACAGCTCGCCGAGCAGGACCTCTACCAGGCGATCCACCACGAGCTGGTCGCGTCGGCCACGGTGACGAAGCTGGCGCACGCACTCATGCCGCAGGCGAAGGTCGGCTGCATGATCATCGCGATCCCGACCTACCCGCTCACCCCCGACCCGGCCGACGTGCTCGCGGCGCTGGACGCGGACCACGCCAACCTCGCCTTCGGCGACGTGCACTGCCGCGGCGCCTACCCGGGCTACTTCCTGCGTACGCTCCGGGAGAAGGGGGTCGAGCTGGAGATCACCGACGCGGACCGGGAGGTGCTGCGCAACACCGTCGACTTCGTCTCGTTCAGCTACTACATGAGCGTCTGCGAGACCGCCGATCCGGCCCGGCGGGCCGCCGGCCGGGGCAACATCATGGGCGGCGTGCCCAACCCGACCCTGCCCGCCTCCGAGTGGGGCTGGCAGATCGACCCGACCGGCCTGCGGATCATCCTCAACCAGTACTGGGACCGCTGGCAGAAGCCGCTCTTCATCGTCGAGAACGGCCTGGGCGCCACGGACCGGCTGGTCGAGGTCGACGGACGGACGACGGTGGTCGACGACTACCGGATCGCCTACCTCAACGACCATCTCCGGGCCGCCGCGGAGGCGATCGAGGACGGCGTCGAGCTGCTCGGCTACACCAGCTGGGGGTGCATCGACCTGGTCAGCGCCTCCACCGCCCAGATGAGCAAACGGTACGGTTTCATCTACGTCGACCGCCACGACGACGGCAGCGGCACCCTGGCCCGCTACCGGAAGAAGTCGTTCGACTGGTACCGCGAGCTGATCGCCGCCAACGGCGCGACGCTGAGCTGACCGGGCGCCGGCGCCACGGCCACCGCAGAGGCAACGACACCAGCAGGACGGAGAAACTCACCGTGGAGATCCTCCGCGTGTTCAACAACAACGTCGTGCTGTCGCGGGACGCGTCCGGCCAGGAGGTCATCCTGACCGGACGCGGCCTGGGCTTCCGGGCCCGGCCCGGCGACAGCGTGGACCCGGCCCGCGTCGCGCGGACCTTCGTCCCCCACGACGGCCGCGACCCGGACAACCTGGGCACCCAGATCGCCGCCATCCCGCCCGAGCACATCGTCCTGGCCGACGAGGCGCTGGAGATCGCCCGCCACGAGCTCGACACCGAGCTGCCCACGCACGTGGTGGTGGCTCTGGCCGACCACCTGAGCTTCGCGATCAAGCGGGTGGCCGCCGGGATGGTCCTCGACTACCCGCTGCGCTCCGAGATCTCCCACCTCTACCCCAAGGAGCTCGCCGCCGCCACCCACATCGTGGCGTACGTCAATGCACGACTCGACCAGCCGATCCCCGACGACGAGGCGATCGCCGTCACGCTGCACCTGGTCAACGCCGGGTTCGCCACCGGTGACCTGTCGGAGACCTACCGGATCACCGGCCTGTTCCGGCAGCTGTTCGATGTGCTGGAGCAGGCGTACGGCCGGCCGTTCGACCGCGACACCGTCAGCGCCGCGCGGTTCATCACCCACCTGCGCTATTTCTTCATCCGGATGAAGAAGGGTGAGCAGCTGGCCGAGGGCCACGAGATCCTCGCCGCGGCGATCCAGCAGGCCTATCCCGAGGCGTACGCCTGCGCGCTCAAGCTCACCGCTGTGCTGGAGCTGCGACTGGGCGACGAGATCACCGACAACGAGGTGCTCTACCTGACGATGCACGTCGCCCGCCTGGCCAGTGAGAAGGAGGCCTGAGCCAGGTCACAATCCGGCAACGTCGTTGCCGGCGGTGCGACCCAGGTGTTGTGCTGGAGGTGCGACGTTCCCTTCGGAAGAGCAAGCTCATGACCACGCAGACCTTCCATCTGATCGACCGCCGCCTCGGCGCACCGGAGCAACACGGCTCGAACGAGCACAGCCGGCAGCACCTCGGCCTGCCGGAGCACAGCTGGGCGCGCAGGCAGTCCGGCCTGCTCCGGGCCGGCTCCGCCTGTCTCACCGTCGCGGCCCTCGGGGTCGTGCTGGGCGCGTTCAGCGCCAATGACGCACTGCTCTCGCTCGGGGCCCTGGTCGGCGTGGTCGGCGCCTTCCTGCTGGCCTGCCGGGAGCTCACCGGGCCGCAGCGGGTGGAACCGGGCGCCACCTCGGCACGGGTGCCCGACAGCCAGGATGCACCCCCGGCCAGGATGAACACTCGGTGAACTTCTCCTGAATGCACGTCGCCGGGGCGCCGGCACGTCGCGCCCTCGCCCGGCTCCTCACTGTGAATGCCCCATGAAGCTCCCCGAGGACCCTGGCCCTGGTCGATACAGAAACGCCTCGTGTGGTCAGATGGAGACGGCTCCAGGGAGGGTCCCTCTCTGGCGCAGCGCCGCGCCGAGCTCCTGACCTGGCGCCGCCGTACGATCCCGTACGGCCAGCAGTAACGGAGCCCACGGCCCACGAGCAGCCTGCGCTGCTCGGGTCAGGAAGCAGGAAGCATGTCGACCACGACACTGGACCAGCAGTCCGCCAGCACCCTTGTTCCGTCCCGCACCACCACCCCACGCACCGGCACGTCCCTCGTCGTGGCGTCCACGGCAGAGCGTCCGCCGTCCTCGCCGCACCGGGTCGGCCGGGTCGGGGTGGCCGGTCTGCTGATCGGCGCGTCCGCCGTCCTCGTCACCGTCGGCCTCCTCTCCGGCACGGCGGCCGCGACCGTCACCGGCGTCACCCTCGTCGTCGCGACCGCGTTCGTCCTGGCCAGCCGTGAGATGGGCGCCCTCCGGGACCAGCATCGGACGGAGCCGGGCCCAGGTGGCGAAGATGATCCCGACGATGAGCAGGACGATGCCCGCCCACAGGTTGGCGTTGATGCCGCCGGTCTTGTCCAGGGCCTTGTCGGCGAAGAGCCCCATCAGCAGCAGGATCACGCCGTAGAGGCCGAGGAGCAGCCCGATCACGTTGCGGATGTCGAACAGTCCGGCCTGGTGCTTGGCAGCAGGTGCATTGGTTGCCATGGTCGCTCCTCAGAAGGCGAAGTTGAGTGCGATGACAAGGACCAGAGCGATGCCCGCGAGCGGGACCGGACGGCTGATCCAGGACATCGACGCGAGGGCCGGGTCATGGAAGTGGGACTTCGGGGTCTCGGAGTAGACGAAGCCCACCAGCTCCGAGGCCGGCTTCGGCTTCGTGACCAGCGAGACGAGCACGCTGACCAGGACGTCCATCACGAAGCCCGCCGAGGCCGCCACGAACGCGGTGCCCTGGCCGGGCAGGTGGATCACCCCGCCGAGGCTGAGCAGCCAGACGAAGACCGCGGACAGCGTACCGACGATCAGGCCGACCCAACCGGCGGTGGGAGTCATCCGCTTCCAGAACATGCCGACGATGAAGGTCGCGAACAGCGGGGCGTTGAAGAACCCGAAGAGGGTCTGCAGGTAGTCCATGATGTTCGAGAACTGGCCGGCGATCAGCGCGGTGAAGATCGCGATGACGGTCGCGGCCAGGGTGGCGTACCGACCGACGGTGACGTAGTAGTGATCCGGCTTGTCCTTGGCCACGTACGTCTGCCACAGGTCCACCGACAGCACCGTGTTGAAGGCCGAGATGTTGGCCGCCATACCGGCCATGAAGGCGGCCAGCAGGCCGGTGATGGCCAGACCGAGCAGGCCGTTCGGCAGCAGGTCACGCATCATGTAGAGCAGCGAGTCGTTGTACTGCACGCCCAGGCCGGAAGCGCCGCCGGCGATGTGGGCGCCGTTCTTGACCTGGCCGATCTCGCTCACCAGCACGGCGGCCAGCATGCCCGGCAGGATGGTGATGAACGGCACGAACATCTTCGGGAAGGCGCCGATGATCGGCGTCTTGCGGGCCGCGGTCATCGACTCCGAGGCCATCGCCCGCTGGACCTCGACGAAGTTGGTGGTCCAGTAGCCGAAGGACAGCACGAAACCGAGACCGAAGACGATGCCGATCACCGACAGCACCGGGGAGTGGAAACCGGACAGCGCCTGGCCGGGCCAGGAGTTCAGCTGCTCGACGGCCGGGGCCACGTGGGCGCTGGCCGGGGCGGCGGCCGCAGCCTCGGTGATCTTCTCCTTCAGGCCCGACCAGCCGCCCACGCGGTGCAGGCCGATCAGGGTCAGCGGCAGCAGCGAGGCCACGATCACGAAGAACTGCAGGACCTCGTTGTAGATCGCGGCGCTCAGGCCGCCGAAGGTGATGTACGCCAGCACGATGACGGCGGCGATCAGCAGCGCCACCCAGAGCGGCCAGCCGAGCAGCGCATGCACGATGCTGCCCAGCAGGTAGAGGTTGATGCCGGCGATCAGCAGCTGGGCCAGCGCGAACGACAGCGAGTTGACCAGGTGTGCGCCGGTGCCGAAGCGCTTGCGCATGAACTCGGGGACCGACCGCACCTTCGAGCCGTAGTAGAAGGGCATCATCACGACGCCCAGGAACAGCATCGCCGGGATGGCGCCGATCCAGAAGTAGTGGACGGTCGGCAGGCCGATCTGGGCCCCGTTGGCCGACATGCCCATGATCTCCACCGCCCCCAGGTTGGCGGAGATGAAGGCCAGGCCGGTCACCCACGCGGGGAGTGAACGGCCGGACAGGAAGAAGCCGATGGCATCCGATGCCTGCCTGCGGGCGATCAGGCCGATGCCGAGTACTGCCACGAAGTAGACCCCGATGATCAGGTAGTCCACCCAGTGGGCTTGGATGAGTGTTGCCATCCTCGTTGATGTCCTCTCGAACGCTTGGCGCCACACTCGACGGGAGACTCCCCCGGCGCCGAATGTTCACGTCAACATTTTCGCAATGGAACGATGTTGACAAATCTCGACAGCGCTGTCAACCGACTTGCGCAGCGCAGATGTTTACGTCACCATTGTCGGCAGTACGGGGCACAGCCGCCCGCAGGTCGCCGTTTCGGAGCGCCCCGGGCACCGAGGATCGCCCCGCTCCAGGAGGCACACGACAATGACGACAGGGACGATGACGACGGGCATCCCCAGCTGGTCCGGCGAGGAGGGCGTACGACGCGCCCGGGACCTCTTCCGCGAGGCGTACGGTCAGGAGCCCGACACCGGCGCCGCACCCGACGGGGTCTGGGCGGCGCCCGGACGGGTCAACCTGATCGGTGAGCACGTCGACTACAACGGCGGCACCTGCCTGCCGATCGCGCTGCCGCACCGCACGTACGTGGCGCTGCGCCGCCGCGACGACCGAGTGGTCCGGCTCGTCTCGGCCGACGCCGACCCGGCGCGCTGGGAGGGCACCCTCGACGACGTCCGGCCCGGCGGTGCCATCCCGTCCTGGGTGGGCTACGCGGCCGGCCCGGCCTGGAGCCTGGGTCAGCAGGGCGAGCAGCTGGGTGGCTTCGACGTCGCCATCGTGTCCTGCGTGCCGTGGGGGGCCGGACTGTCCTCCTCCGCCGCGATCGAGTGCGCGATGGCGCTCGCCCTGGACGACACCTTCGGCCTGGGCCTGGCCGGTGACACGACCGGCCGGGCGAGGCTGAGCGCCGCCTGCGTACGGGCCGAGAACGAGGTGGTCGGGGCACCCACCGGCGGGATGGACCAGGCCGCGGCCCTGCTCACCACGGAGGGCCACGCCCTGCTGCTCGACACCCTGGACGGCTCGGTCACGCAGGTGCCGTTCGACCTGGGCCGGGTCGGGCTGGCGCTGCTGGTGATCGACACCCGCGCCGAGCATGCCCTGAACGACGGGCAGTACGGCGCCCGGCGGGCGACCTGCGAGGCGGTCGCCGCCCGCGAGGGGGTCCCGACGCTGCGCGAGCTGCCCGATCCGCAGGCCGTGCTGGCGCGGCTGACCGACCCGGTGGAGCAGCGCCGGGTCCGCCACGTGGTCACCGAGATCGACCGCGTCGGCCGGTTCGTCGAGCTGCTCCGCGCCGGTCGGTACGACGGGCTCGGCCCGGTGCTCGACGCGTCCCACACCTCGCTGCGCGACGACTACGAGGTGAGCTGCGCGGAGCTGGACGTGGCGGTGGAGACCGCCCGCGCCGCCGGGGCGCTGGGCGCCCGGATGACCGGCGGCGGCTTCGGCGGCTCGGCGATCGCCCTGGCCCCGGCCGACCGGGTGGATGCGATCGCCGCCGCGGTGACCGCGGCGTTCGCCGGGCACGGCTGGACCCCGCCGCAGTTCCTGGTGGCCCTGGCCGCCCCGGCCGGTGGGCGGGCGGACCGATGAGCGCCGACGGGCTCCGGCACGCCACCGACCGGATGCGCGCGGCGGGCATGCCCGACCTGGCCATCGAGGTGTTCGCGCACTACTACGCCCAGCTCGAGGAGGGCCGGACCGGGCTGATCCCGGAGGACTCGATCGAGCCGGTGCTCGACGTCACCGACATCGCCGAGGTGGAGGTCTCCCCCCAGCAGCAGCGCGAGGCGCTGGCCCGTACGGTGATGATCAAGCTCAACGGCGGCCTGGGCACGTCGATGGGGATGGACCGGGCCAAGTCGCTGCTGCCGGTGCGCGACGGCCTGAGCTTCCTCGACATCATCGCCGGCCAGATCCGCCACACCCGGGCCTCCAGCGGAGTCGACCTGCCGCTGCTGCTGATGGACAGCTTCCGCACCCGGGACGACTCGCTGGCGGCGCTGGCGGCCCACCCGGACCTGGCGTACGAGGGGCTGCCGCTGGACTTCGTGCAGCACCGGGAACCGAAGCTGCTGGTCGACTCACTCGAGCCGGCGGACTGGCCGGCGGACCCCTCGCTGGAGTGGTGCCCGCCCGGCCACGGTGACATCTACGTCGCTCTGCTCAGCACCGGGCTGCTCGACGAGCTGATCGCCCGCGGCTACCGGTACGCCAACACCTCCAACGCGGACAATCTCGGTGCCGCCCCCGACGGGCGGATCGCCGGCTGGTTCGCGGCGAGCGGGGCACCGTACGCCCCGGAGGTGTGCCGGCGGACCCCGGCGGACCGCAAGGGCGGCCATCTCGGCCGGCGGAAGGCCGACGGGCGGATGATCCTGCGTGACACGGCGCAGACGCCCGAGGACGACATGCGCTGGTTCACCGACGAGCACCGCCACCCGTACTTCCACACCAACAACCTGTGGTTCGACCTGGTCGCGCTGCGCGACGCGCTCGCCGCGCGGGGCGGTGTGCCGGGGCTGCCGCTGATCCGCAACCGCAAGCACGTCGACCCGACCGACCCCTCCTCGCCGGAGGTGTACCAGATCGAGTGCGCGCTGGGGGCGGCGGTGGAACTCTTCGACGACCCGGCGCCGGTGCTGGTCGAGCGGGCCCGGTTCCTGCCGGTCAAGACGACCGACGACCTGTTGCTGCTGCGCTCCGACGCGTACGACCTGGGCGCGGACTACCGGCTGCGGCTGGTGCCGGAGCAGGCCTGCCTGGTCCGGCTGGACCCGGCGCACTACCGGCGGATCGCCGACTTCGACGCGCACTTCCCGGCCGGCGCACCGTCGCTGCGGACGGCCACCCGACTCACCGTCGAGGGCGACTGGACCTTCGGCGCCGGCGTCGTCGCCACCGGTGACGTACGTCTCCCCGACACCGGCGAGCCACGGACCGTCCCCGACGGCACCGTCCTGGCCTGAGACAGGAGGCCCAGATGACCCTCTCCCCCAGCCCTACCGGGCGCCAGTTCACCATCACCCACGGCGACCAGGAGGCGGTGATCACCGAGCGCGGCGCGGCGTTGCGGTGCTACCGGGTCGGTGACCGTGACGTGGTGGTGCCGTTCGGTGCCGATGAGCTGCCTCCCTCGATGCACGGCGCGATCCTGCTGCCGTGGCCGAACCGGCTGGCCGACGGGCACTACCGGTTCGACGGCGGGACCTACCAGCTGCCGATCACCGAACCGGCCCGCCACGTGGCGAACCACGGGCTGGTGCACAGTGTCGCCTGGCGGCTGGTGGGGCACTCCGACAGCCACGTCGAGCTCGCCCTGGATCTGCTCCCGGTGCCGGGCTACCCGTTCCGCCTCGACGTGCACCTGCACTACCGGCTCACCGACGACGGGCTGACGGTGCGGCTGTCGGCCACCAACGACGGGGAGCGCCGGGCGCCGTACGGGGTCGGCTTCCATCCGTGGCTGTCGCCGGGCACCGCGAGCGTCGACGAGTGCCGGCTGCAGGTGGACGCGGCCAGCTGGCTGCGCACCGACGACCGGCTGCTGCCGGTGGCGGCCGAGGCCCTGCCGGCGGACCGGGACTTCTCCACCGCGCGGGTGCTGGGCGCCATCCGGCTGGACGACGGGTACGGCTCGGCCACCTACCGCGACGGGAAGTCGTGGGCCCGGCTCACCGCGCCGGACGGCTCGACGGCCGCCGCGTGGATGGAGCGGCCGCTGGGGTACTGGCAGGTCTGCACCGGTGACTTCAAGGAGGCCGGCCGCTACCGGCGCACCGGGGTGGCGACCGAGCCGATGTCCTGCCCGGCGAACGCGTTCGTCAGCCGCCAGGACCTGGCGGTGATCGAGCCCGGTGCGACGCACACCGTGTTCTGGGGGCTACGCCTGGAAGGCGGGTCCCGAGGGACGCCGGCATGAGCGGCGCGTCCGTCCGCCGCCGGGTGGACGCCGGACGGACGGTGTCGATGGCCGACGTCGCCCGGGTCGCCGGGGTGTCGTCGCAGACCGTGTCCCGTGTCGCCCGGGGCGAGCAGTCGGTCCGGCCGGCGACGGCGGAGCGGGTCCGGGCGGCGATGCGCCAGCTCGGCTACCTGCCGAACCGGGCCGCCCGGGCGCTGCGGTACGGCTCGTTCCGCACCATCGGCGTGGTCGGTCACCAGTTGTCCCGGACCGGTGAGGCGCACATCACCGAGGCGGTGATCGAGGCGCTGCGCGACGAGGACTACGCGGTGATGCTGATCGACACCCCCTCGACCAGCGCCGAGGACCTGCTCGAGGCGTTCACCAAGCTGGGCCAGTCGGTCGACGGCATGGTGGTGCTGCGGCTGGAGACGCCGACACCGGCCCGGGTGGAGCTGCCGCCCCGGATGCCGATCGTGGTGGGCGACTTCCGCTACGCGGACAGCCACACCGCGGTCGGCACCGACCAGGCGGGCGGGACCCGCCAGGCCGTCGAGCACCTGCTCGGTCTCGGGCACCGGACGGTCCACCACGTGGCGGGGCCGACCACCTCGGTGCAGGCGACCGCACGTGAGGAGGCGTGGGTGGCGGCCCTCGGGGCGGCCGGACGGGCCGTCCCGCCGGTGCTGCGGGGTGACTGGACGCCGCGGACGGGATACGCCGCCGGGCAGGTGCTGGCGGCGGACCCGTCGGTGACGGCGATCTTCTGCGGGAACGACGAGATGGCCCAGGGGGTGCTGCGCGCCCTCCACGAGGCGGGTCGGCGGGTGCCGCAGGACGTGTCGGTGGTCGGCTTCGACGACCTGATGGCGGAGTGGCTCTGGCCACCACTGACCACGGTGGCCCAGGACTTCGTCACCATCGGTCGGGAACTGGTCTCGGCGCTGATCGAGCAACTCGACGAGCCGGACACCAGCGTCACCAAGCGCATCCTGGTGCCGACCCGGCTGGTCGTCCGGGCCAGCACCGGCCCGGCGCGGTGAGGGTGGGGCCGCCGGACCCACCCTCGCCGGGGCCAACCGGTGCCGCCGTCACCCGGTGGTCCGCTCGACGCGGAGGTGGGCGGCGCGGGCCCGGCCGAAGACGTAGAGCGCCAGTTCGATGGGGTGGCCGGTGACCGTCACCAGCCCGGGGCCGCTGCCCACCACGACCTGCCGGCCGCTGCGCTCGTCCACCAGGACCGTACGGACCCGCCGCGACCGCAGGGTCAACCGGGCCGGCCCGACCAACCGGGCCACGATCTCCGCGTCGTCGGCCGCGGTCAGCTCCCGCTCCGGAACGTCGTACGTCGCGCCGCGGCGCAGGTCCTCGTGGTGGATCAGGTATTCCAGCGTGTTGATCATCCGGTCGGCGGGGCGCAGCAGCGCCGGGGGGCCCTGACGGACCCGGGCGACCAGGTCGTCGTACGTGTGGCGACGCCGGGCCCGGGCGATCCGGGCGTCGTGCAGCCACCCGAGCGCGGGCACGGCGATGCCGAGCCCGGCGAGCGGGTCGGTGTCACGGACCCACAGGTGCGCGACGAGGTCGTACGCCACCCAGCCCTCGCAGAGCGTGGGAAGGTGCGGATCGACCTCGAGGAACTGGTCGCACAGGGCGTGGCGTTCGCGCTGCGCCAGGGACTGGGGGTCCATGGTGGTCCTCTCCGGAGGTGGTGCCTCCAGGGTAGAGGGCTATCGTCGGTCGGCCTCCGCCAGCGGCAGGCGCATCGTCACGACGGTGCCGGACGGGCGCTGACGCTCGATGGTGACCGTGCCGGCGTGGCGCTCGACGATCCGTTCGGAGAGCACCAGGCCGATCCCCGATCCGTCGACCTTGTTGGAGAACGCGCTGGAGAGCAGCCGGTCGCCGGTGACGGCTGCCATCCCGCGGCCCCAGTCGGTGACGGCGCAGCAGGCCCGGCCCTGCTCGCGGCGGCTGGTCACCCGGATGCGCTTGTCGGTGTTCTCCGGCCGGGAGACCTCGTCGATCGCGTTGAGGCAGAAGTTCAGGATCACCTGGCCGATCAGCACGCTCTCCCCGTTGATCGGCAGTGACTCCCCGCAGAGCTCCTCCTCGACCGTCACGCCCCGTTCGGCGGCGCGCAGCCGGACGAAGTAGAGGCTCTCGGCGATGATCGCGTTGAGGTCCTGGCGCCCGGCGGTGCTCTCGATCCGCTGGACGTAGCGCTTCACGCTCGCCACGATCTGGGCCGCCCGGGCGAGCTGGCGTTCGGCCCGCTCGACGGCGTACCGGGCGTCGTCGCGATCGAGGGTGTCGGCCGTCAGCCGGGACCTGATCCCGGTGAGGAAGTTGCCGGCGGCGGCGAGCGGCTGGCCCAGCTCGTGGGCGATCACCATCGCCATGTCGCCCATCGCGTTGTACCGGCTCAGGTACTGCAGGTTGGCCTCCTGGTAGGCGTGTCGCTGCTCCGACTCGACCTTGGCGGTGATGTCGCGCAGGGACAGCAGGCGGGACTCGATCCCGTCGTGGGCGACGTCCTCCAGCTGGCCCGACAGCCACACCGGCCCCTCCGCACCGGCCACTTCGAGGCGGAACTCCACCGGGCCGCCGGATCCGGTGCCGCCAGCCGGTGCGGCGTCGGCGAGCGGAGGGTCGAGCACGGCGATCTCGGAGAGCCGGCGCCCGACCAGGTCCGCGGCGGGGGTGTGGAACAGCCGGGCGGCGAAGTCGGAGATGTCGACGATCCGGTTCTGCTCGTCGAGCAGGACGATCCCGGCCGAGGCGTACGCCATCAGCCGCTGCAGATAGTCGGTGGTGCGGGCCAGCTCCGAGGCGACCTCCACCTCGGCGTCGATGCTGCGGAACTGCACCAGCACCGCCGGGCCGTCCCGGAAGTCGACCAGGGTGGCCACCGCGTCGGTGAGGAAGTCCCGGCCGTCCTTGCTGCGGTACTTCCAGCGTCGGTGGCTGCTCCCGTGGTCGACCGCCTCCTGGAGCCAGGCCACGCCGATCTCGCGGCGGAACTCCTTCTCCCGCCCACTCATGTGGTGGGCCTTGAGCGGGCGCAGCTCCTCGAGGGTGAAGCCGAACATCCGGCAGGCCGAGGGGTTCGCCCAGATGATGTTCTTCGAGACGGCCTCATGGACCAGGATGCCGGTCCTGGTGTGCAGCGCCATCTGCTCGTAGTCGTCGCAGCTGGGGAACATCCGGGCCTCCTCCGGTCGGCCGGGCCTCCTCCGGTCGGCGCAGCCTCCATCGTCCCCGATCACCCAAGTCACCGGGCAATAGGGAATACCTTCAGTGACCGCCGGGGAAGTACCGATGGTGCCTGCCGGGGCGTCCTCCGTACGTTGGCAGCACCTCGGAAACAGACACGGAAACGGAGACCCGGATGCGCAACAACCGGAACCTGGCCGCACCGGCGGGACCGGCTCGCGAACGTGCCTTCCAGGAGGCCCTCGAGGTCCTCCGGGAGCGCCGCGACGAGTTCAACGAGCAGGGCTATGTCCCCCGCGACTACATCGACCTGCTGAAGAAGGCCGGCATCTACCGCGCCTCGACGCCGACGATGTTCGGCGGGGAGCCGCTGCCGCCGGCGGAGTTCCTCGACCGGATCGAGCAGATCGCGGCCGTCGACCCGGCCACCGGCTGGGTGGCCAGCTTCGGCTCGGCGCTGGTCTACTTCGGCGCACTGCCGCTGGAGTCGCAGGCCGAGATCTACGCCGACGGCCCCGACGTCGTCTTCTCCGCCGGCCAGTTCCCGATGCAGGAGGTCGAGGAGGTCGACGGCGGCTATCGGTGCACCGGGGTGTGGCAGTTCGCCAGCGGCTCGGCCGGTGCGGATCTGCTCGGCATCGGCCTGAAGGGCGGGCCGGAGGCCCAGGGCCGGCCGCGCACCGCGGTGTTCGACGCGGAGGACGTCCGGATCGTCCCGAACTGGGACGTCTCCGGGATGCGGGCCACCGGCTCCAACGAGCTGCACCTCACCGATGCCTTCGTGCCCGCCGGGCGCACCTTCATCCGCGGCTCGGCGTCGAACATCGACGAACCGCTCAACCGCTACCCGGTGGTGGCGTACGCCGCCCAGGTGCTCGCCGTGGTCGCCCTCGGGGCGGCCCGTGGCGCCCTCGACCATCTCCACGCCGTCGGCCGCAGCACCAGTGTCACCGGCGGGCGCCGGCGCGGCGCCCAGGGCACCTTCCAGATCGGCCTGGCCCGGGCCGAGGCGCAGCTGCGCTCCGCCCGCGCCTGGTTCTACCAGGCCAGCCGCGAGGTCTACGCCCTCGCCGAGGCCGGGACCGAGATCAGCGACGAGACCACCGCGCTGCTCCGGCTGGCCGCGACGAACGCCGCCCATGTCGGGCGCGCCGTGGTGCTGGCCGTCTTCGATCTGGCCGGCACCGGCGCGATCTACACCACCCACCCGCTGCAGCGCTACCTGCAGGACGGCCTGGTGCCGCCGCAGCACGCGATGTTGGCCTCGGCGACGTACGAGGCCGCCGGCGCGGTGCTGCTCGGCGAGCAGCCCGCGGTGCCCAGTTTCCCGTGACCGACTCGATCCCGATGGAGTGACCGATGACCGACCAACCACTGCGCGTGCTCTTCTGCATGGGCATCAACCAGAACTTCTTCGACCTTCCCAAGAGCCAGATCGGCATGGTGTGGACCGCCTTCGCCGGCATGCTGGCCGAGTTGGCGGCCACTGAGGGCGTCACCGTCCTCGGCACCATGGACGACGACTCCCACCTGGTCGGCCCGTCGGCCGGCTGGCCCTGGACCTGCTACGTCCTCGCCGACGTCGTCGACCAGCCGACCGTCCGCGACGTCTGCAACCTCTTCCGCACCACGATGATCGGCGAGCACGCGCTGTGGCGCTACGCCACCATCGAGGCCCGGATCGGCCGGGAGCTGACCATCCGGTCGGACGTCCCCACCGCCTGACGATGGCCACCCTGGAGACCCGGCTGGCGCGACTGGAGGCGATCGCCGCCGCCACGTCCTGCCTCACCCGCTACCTGGACCTGTGCGACGTGCCCGGCCCGCTCACCGACCTCGACCGGATCGGCGCCCTGTTCACCCCGGACGCCATCTGGGAGGGCCTGGGCCCCGAGTACGCCGGCACGTACGGCCGGGCCGAGGGCCGCGAAGCGGTCCAGGCACTCGTCGGCAGCTACCTGCCGCCGGCCGACCACTTCGTCCGCAACGCCCATCTGCTGGGCACCGGACAGGTCGACCCGGTGGGCCGGGAGCGGGCCGAGGGCCGCTGGCTGATGCAGCAGCTGTCGCTGCACCCCGACGGGCGCGCCGAGCTGCGCTGCGCCCGGCTGCGCATCTCCTTCGCCCTGACCGCCGAGCGGCACCAGCCACCCACGGCCCTGATGCACCACTTCACCACCGAGCGCCTCTTCGCCACCCCGGTCGCCGCCGAGGCGATGGCGCACCTGCTGTCCTGACACCCGACCAGATGGAGCCGACATGACCACCACACCCCGGGTCGTCGACACGTACCCCGACCTCGCCGAGGCCGACCGTGTCGCCGGCCAGCTCTACACCGACCCGGCGATCTTCGACGAGGAGATGGAGAAGATCTTCTACTCGACGTGGGTCTGGGTCGCCCACGAGAGCGAGATCCCCGAGGCGGGCTCGTTCAAGACGACCTACGTCGGGCGCCAGCCGGTGATCGTCACCCGTGACCGCAAGGGTGGCTTCAACACCCTGCTGAACCGTTGCCGGCACCGTGGCGCCACGGTCTGTGACCAGTCGAACGGCAAGGCCAACGGCTTCACCTGTCCGTACCACAACTGGTCGTACGCCCTGGACGGCAAGCTGCGCGGCATCCCGTACCCGGAGGGCTACGAGGGAGTCGTCGAGAAGGAGGACTTCCCGCTGCAGCGGCTGCGCACCGAGTCGTACGCCGGGATGATCTGGGCGACTTTCAACCAGGACGCCGAGCCGCTGGAGGACTTCCTCGGCGATGCGAAGATCTGGATCGACCGGTTCTTCAAGCAGACCAACGGGTACCCGACCAAGGTCACCGGCATCCACAAGTTCCGCTTCCGGGGCAACTGGAAGATCCAGCTGGAGAACACCACCGACGGCTACCACTTCCCGATGGTGCACAAGTCCTGGATGGCCTCGATCGACGCCGAGACCGCCGAGATGATGTCGTTCATGAACGACCCGGCCGCGGTCACCCACGACCTCGGCAACGGGCACAGCGTGGCGGTCATGGCGCCGGCCAACGCCGACCTGGACATCGACGACGGCGCCCCGCTGCAGCCGCGGTTCGACGACCTGGTGGCGGAGCTGGAGGCCTCCGGGGAGTACACCCCCGAGCAGATCCGCCGGTTCGTCCGCTCCATGCACGGCTCGGGGTTCAATCTCAACACCTTCCCGAACGTGTCCTTCTCGCTGGCCTTCTTCCGGGTGCTCATCCCGATCTCCGTCGATGAGACCGAGATCTGGCACATGTCGCTGGGGATGGACGGCGGACCGGAGTGCGTCAACCAGGAGCGGCTGCGGATCCACGAGCACTTCCAGGGCCCGTTCGGCTTCGGCAGTCCCGACGACGCCGAGGGCTGGGAACGGGTCCAGCTGGGCGCCGCCGGCGCTCCCCGGATGCCGATCCTGGTCAACCGTGGCCTGAACCGGGAGACCCCCAGTGCCGAGGGCTGGCCCACCTCGCACGTCACCGACGAAACCGGCATGCGCGGGGCCTATGCCATGTGGAAGAAGATGATGAGCCATGACTGAACTCGCCCTGACCGACGTCCGCGCCGGCTCGCTGGCCGATCCCCGGGTGCTGCGCGCCGTCGAGCTGATCTGGCGTGAGGCCCGGATCCTCGACGAGAAGGACTACCTCACCTGGGAGACGCTGTTCACCGACGACGGGATGTACGTCATCCCGATCGACCCGGCGACCGAGGACTTCGCCGCCTCGCTCAACATGATCTACGACGACGCCCGGATGCGGCGGATGCGCGTGGAGCGGATGATGCAGGGCTACTCCCCCTCCGCGGTGGCCGCGGCCCGGACGGTCCGGACGATCTCCCGGTTCACCGTGGACGAGGTCTCCGACACGGCGGTGACGCTGACCTCCGCCCAGGTGCTGGTGGCGTACAAGCGGGGTCGGACCGACACCCTCGGGGCCGCCCTCAGCCACACCATCGCGTTGTCGGATGACGGCGACCGGATCGCCCTGAAGGTGGTCCGGCTGCTCAACAGCGACGACCCGGTCAACGCCTCCGGGTACCTGCTGTGAGCGTCGCCACCACGCGGATCGCCGTCGTCACCGGCGCAGCCGGCGGGATGGGTGAGCTGATCACCCGCCGGCTGCACGGTGACGGCCACCGGGTGCTGGTCACCGACCTGGCCGAGGACCGCGCCGAGGCGCTGGCCCGCGACCTGGATCCGGCCGGCCGTACGGCGCTGCCGCTGCGTCTGGACATCGGCCGCAAGGCCGACTTCGAGGCCGCCCTGGCCCGCGTCCGGGAGGCCTGGGGAGAGCCCACCGCCCTGGTCAACAACGCCGCGATGACCCAGGCGGCGGATCTGATGACCCTCCCGGTCGAGGACTTCACCCGGGTGCTGACGACGAACACGAACAGTGTCTTCCTCGGCTGCCAGGTGTTCGGCGCGGCGATGGCGGCGAACGGCCACGGCCGGATCGTCAACCTGGCCTCGCTGGCGGGTCAGAACGGCGGCACCGCCACCGGCGGCCACTACGCGGCGTCGAAGGGGGCGATCCTCACCCTGACCAAGGTCTTCGCCCGCGAGCTGGCTGCCGCCGGGGTCACGGTGAACGCCGTCTCCCCCGGCCCGCACGACCTGCCGGTGGTGCGTCGTACGGTGCCCGAGGACAAGCTGGCCGCCGTGGTCGCCGGCATCCCGGTCGGTCACCTGGGCGATCCGGCGTTCATCGCCGACATGGTCGCCCTGCTGGTCTCCGACCGGGCCGGCTTCGTCACCGGCGCCTGCTGGGACGCCAACGGCGGCCTCTACCTGCGCTGACCCCACCCCCACCCACCAGATACCCGACCCACCGAAGGCCCACCCCACCGAGGCCCCCGTCCCAGGAGGATCCCCACATGGCACTCATCGACGTACGCATCGCCGAGATCATCGACGAGACGCCGACGATCAAGTCGTTCCGGCTGGTCCGGACCGACGGTCGCCCCTTGGGGGTCTACCAGGCGGGGGCCCACGTGGACGTGGTCGGCCCGACCGCGATCACCCGCCAGTACTCGCTGTGCAGCAAGCCCGAGGACCCTGACGCCTACACCGTCGCGGTCAAGCGGGAGGAACACTCCCGCGGCGGCTCCGCGGCGCTGCACGCCCTGCAGGTCGGCGACGTGATCTCGATCAGCGAACCGCGCAACCTGCTGGGCATCGACACCGATGCCGCCCACCACATCCTGATGGCGGCCGGCATCGGGATCACGCCGATGCTCAGCATCGCCCGGTACCTGGACCTGCACGGCCGGGACTTCACCCTGCACTACTTCGCCCGCAGCCACGAGGAGGCCGCCTTCATCGGCCTGCTGGAGGAGAAGTGCCCGCAGAAGCTGCACACCCACCTCGGCATCCCGCGGGCCGAGCACGAGCCGATCATCCGCGCGGCCCTGGCCGATGCCCCGACCGGCAGCCACGTCTACCTGTGCGGACCCGAGGGGTTCATGGACACCGTCGCCGGGATCGCCGCGGAGACCTTCCCCGACGACCGGATCCACCAGGAGGCGTTCACCGCCGCCGAGCAGCCGGGCCCGGAGGGCAATCGGCCCTTCGAGGTGGAGCTGGAGGGGGAGGTCTACCCGATCCCGGCCGACCGCAGCATCGTCGAGGTGCTGCAGGAGGCCGGCTGCGGGGTGGACACCTCGTGCCAGGAGGGCATCTGCGGCACCTGCATCATGACGGTGCTGGAGGGCACCCCCGAGCACCGCGACAACGTGCTGACGAAGACGGAGAAGGCGGCCGGCGAGACGATCGCGGTGTGCGTCTCCCGGGCGCTGACCGACCGGCTGGTGCTGGACTACTACTGAGCTGCCGCGGGGCTCACTCCCGGATCCGCGCCCCGTACCGCAGCACGTCGCGGACCAGGGTGCTGATGCTGTCCGCATCGGTCTTGGCCTTGATCCGGGCCCGGTGGACGTCGACGGTCTTGACGCTCATGCTGAGCCGGCGGGCGATGTTCTGGCTCGGCAGCCCCTCGACGACCAGGCGCAGGATCTCCCGCTCGCGCGGCGTCAGACTGTCCACCTTCTGCTGGACCTCGGTCCGGGCCCGGAAATCCTCGAACCGTTCCTTCGCCCGGCCCATCGCCTCCTGGACCACGTCCAGGAGGCGTTGCGGTTCGTACGGCTTCTCCAGGAAGTCGATCGCGCCCCGCTGCATCGTCCGCACCGACATCTTGATGTCGCCGTGGGCGGACACGAAGATGATCGCCACGTGCGGGGCGACGGCGTTGAGATCCTCCTGCAGCCGGGTGCCGCTCATCCGGGGCATCCGGACGTCGAGGATCACGCAGGCGGGGTGGCTGCCGTCGTACGCCGCCAGGAACTCGTCAGCGGCGTTGAACACCACCGGGTCGACCCCGATGCTGCCGAGCAGCCAGGCGACCGACTCACAGACCTCGGGATCGTCGTCGACAAGATAGACGACGGTGGCCGGGGTGGTGTCCGGGGTCGCCATCGGCCCATCTCCTTCTCACGACGTTGTCGGGGACCAGCCTAGGCGGATCACGCAACATCGAGACGGTGTTCGCGTCGGTGTTCCGCACCGGCGCAAGGAGAGCGGGAGACGAGCGTGCGGCCGCAGGTGCTCAGGCGGCCGCTGCGGTCCGCCAGCGGGCCTCGGCGGTCCAGTACTCCATCCCGGCGGCGCTGACCCCGTGCTGCCACGAGGTGGTGCGCTCCAGGTCCGGCTCGATCTTCGCGATGGAGCGGTCGGCGGCGTCCGGGCCGTCCTCCGGGACGCCCCAGTGCACCCAGTTGACCTCGCGTCCGTACTCGTCGTGGACGAACAGGTCGACGTGGTGCCAGCCGTAGCCGAAGGTGTCGAGGTAGCAGGTGAGGAACATCCGGTGGTAGTGGGTGGGCCGGGGATCCATCGGTCCGCCTTTCGTCAGGTCATCGGGGATCAGCAGAGTCAGATCAGAGAGGTCGTGCCCGGTCGGGGCTGTGTCGCGGGTCCGGGGGCCGCGGCGGGCGGTCGGAGGCGGGACGGGCGGTCAGCCGGCCAGCAGGCCCTCGAGGAGGCCGGCGACGGCGAAGAGGTCGGCCTCCCGGCCGGGCCGGCCGATCAGCTGCAGGCCGAGCGGGCGCCCGTCGTCGGCGCGCCGGCCCGGGACGGTGATCACCGGCCGGCCGCGGGCCGGCCAGGGCCGGCTGAGCAGCGGGGAGCCGGTCGCCGCCAGGCCGGCGGGGGCCGGGCCGAGCGCTGCCGGGCCGAGGATCACCGCGCCGTCGCCGAGCAGGGCGTCGAGGTCGTTGCGGGAGACGTCGCGGCGGACCTTGGCGTCGTGGTAGTCGCTCGCGGAGGTGGCCACGCCGGCGGCCAGCAGCTCGCGCAGTGGGGCGCTGATGTCGTCGGGCCGGTCGAGCAGCGCGCGCCGCTCGCGGGCCGCCTCGTACGCCATGATCACCGGGTGGTCACCGAGCAGGGTGCGCAGATGGTCGTCCCACTCCAGCGGACGCACCGGGCTGCCCGCCGCGGCCAGCAGCCCGGCGGCACGCTCCACGGCCCGGTCCATCGCCGGGTCGAGCGGCTCGCCGACCTGGGGTCGCCAGGCCAGCACCGGCACCGGGCGGTCCGCCGGCCCGGGCCGCTCGAGCCGGTCGCCGGTGAACGCCCGGTACACCGGGGCCAGGTCGGTGACCGTACGGGTCAACAGGCCCAGTGAGTCGAGGTCGGTGCTCAGCCCGGTGACGCCGGCCAGGTCGGCCGTGCCGTGGGCCAGCACCATCCCGACGACACCGCAGTAGGACGCGGGTCGGGTGAGTGAGCCGGCGGTCTGGGTGCCGAGCGCCAGCGGCACCATGCCGGCCGCCACCGCGGCCGCCGAGCCGCTGGACGATCCGCCGGGGGTGTGACCGGGCGCGGCCGGGTTGTCGGTCGGGCCGGGCGCGAAGTAGCCGTACTCGGTGGTCACCGTCTTGCCGATGACCACCGCGCCGAGGTCCTCGAGGCGGCGTACGCATGCCGCCGAGGTGGCCACCGGGTCGGGGGCGGTGGTCCGCGGTGATCCGCAGCGGGTGGGCAGCCCGGCGACGTCGATGATGTCCTTCACCCCGACGGTGAGGCCGTGCAGCGGGAGCGGGCCCTGCTCGGCGGCCCGCCGGTCGGCCGCCTCCGCGTCGGCGAGCGCCCGTTCGGAGAGGGTGACCCAGGCGTGCACCGTGTCCTCGACGGCGTCGATCCGGGCCAGCGCCCGCTCGACGGCATCGCGGGCGCTGTGCCCCGCAGGGGTGGTCGTTGGCGCGTCGTGCACGGGCACTCCTCATCCTCGGCGTCGTTACCCAGCTCACATAGTGCCCGCTGCGGTGGCGCGGGGGAAGTAAAGGTTTCTCGCCTGTGCCGGTAGTGATCCAGTTCATACGCTCGGGCCTACTCGGCGACCCCCCGGTCCGCCGCGACCACCACTGTCACCTCCCCCGAAGGACCTGAATCGATGGTCATCACCCAGACGCAACGTCGCGTCCGTCCCAGTTTCAAGAACATGACCGTACGGGCCTGGATCGTCACGGCCATGCTGGTGCTGTTCCAGATCGTCGCGTTCGCGGACAAGGCCGTCCTCGGCCTGGTGGCCCGCGACGCCATGGCGGACCTGGGGATCTCCCCGGTCCAGTTCGGCTTCATCGGAAGCGCTTTCTTCTTCCTCTACTCGATCGTCTCGATCGTCACCGGCTTCCTCGCCAGCCGCTACTCGGTGAAGTGGATCCTCTTCACCATGGGCGTGATCTGGGCGGTGATGCAGTTCCCGATGCTCGCCGGTGGCGGCGCCGCGGTGCTGCTGATGACCCGGATCGTGCTCGGCGGGGCCGAAGGGCCGGCCACCGCCATGTCGCTGACCGCGGCCCACGGCTGGTTCCGCCCGCAGCACCGCGCGCTGCCCAGCAACCTGGTCGCCGCCGGCTCGACCCTCGGCCCGGTGATCGCGGCGCCCGCCCTGGCCGCCGTCATCGTCACCGCCGGCTGGCGCTGGGCGTTCGGCATCCTCGGCATCGTCGGCCTGCTCTGGGTGCTGGCCTGGCTGTTCCTCGGCGCCGACGGCCCGTACGCCGGCACCCGCAAGCCGGAGGCCGCACCGGTGAACGTCGAGCACGACGCCGCCGAGACCGCCGCGGAGGAGGCCTTCGACGACCGGATGGTCGACGTCGACAACCAGAAGCCGGTCCGCACCTGGGCCGCGCTGCTCAACCTGACCGTGCTGGCGGCCGTCATCGGCGGCTTCTCCAACTTCTGGGTGCAGGGCTTCCTGACCACCTGGCTGCCGCAGTACCTCAACGGGGTCGTCGGACTGCCGATGCAGCAGGTCGGTGTCGTCACCACCTTCCCCTGGCTGATCGGTGCCGGCGTCCTGCTGCTGCTCGGCCTGCTCGGCCAGACCATGATGAAGCGTGGCCGCAGCGTGCACCTGGCGATCTCGCTGCCCTTCGGCATCTCGGCGATCGTCGCCGGTGCCGCGTTCCTCGCCGTGCCGCACGCCCACGGCGCGCTGTCCGTCGCCCTGCTGTCGATCGCCGGTGGCTGCAGCCTGGTCTACCCGATGACCGCCTCGGCACTGGGCTACACGGTCGGCGCCAAGCAGCGGCCGATCCTGATGGCCACCCTCGGCGGCGTCGCCTCGGTGGGCGCGATCATCTCCCCCACCCTGGTCGGCTGGCTGATGGGCAACGCCGGCTACGTCGCCCCGCCGAAGGGCAAGCCGATCTCCCCCGAGATGGTCGCCCACATGGCCACCGGCATGCACCAGGCGTACACGGTGACCGGCATCGTGCTGCTGGTCGGCGGCGTGATGGCCGCGCTGTTCCTGCGCCCCGGCCGCACCGGCCGCCGCCTGCAGCGCGACCACCTGCGCCCGGAGGGTGCGCGGGTCATCTGACCCGCACCCGTACGCCCCGACCGCGTACGCCTCACCCCGTACGCCTGACCGACCCAGCCTGACCGACCCGTACGCCCGACGGATCCGACCCCTACGGAGCACACCATGACCCAGACCGCAGTGACCTTCGACGACCGACTGTTCCGCGACGTGATGGGCCACTACCCGACCGGGGTGGTCATCGTCACCGGGACCCACCCCGACGGTGAGCAGCTCGCGATGGTGGTGGGGACCTTCAGCTCCGTCTCGCTGCAGCCGGCGCTGGTCTCCTTCCTGCCGATGAAGACCTCGCGGACCTTCCAGCGGCTCCGCGAGTGCCCCTCGATGTGCCTCAATGTGCTCACCGGGCGCCAGGAGCACGTCGGGCGCACGATCGCGGGGCGGCGGGCGGACAAGTTCGAGGGTCTGGACTGGTATCCCTCACCGTCCGGTGACCCGATCCTCGCCGGGTCGCTCGCCTGGATCGACGTCCGTCTGCAGGACACGATCGAGGCGGGC
This sequence comes from Raineyella sp., assembly GCF_034933565.1. Taxonomy (NCBI): domain Bacteria; kingdom Bacillati; phylum Actinomycetota; class Actinomycetes; order Propionibacteriales; family Propionibacteriaceae; genus Raineyella; species Raineyella sp. The sequence continues at coordinate 35,080 of NZ_JAYFNG010000036.1, read as the reverse complement.
GACCACTGGATCGCGCTGTGCGAGGTGGTCGACCTGGCGGTCACCAACCCGGAGGCGCCGCTGATCTTCTTCCAGGGCGGGTACGGGCGGTTCGCCGTCCCGTCGCTGCTGGCCCGGATCGACGAGGAGATCATCGGCGCGGTGCACCAGGCCGAACGGGCCCGGGAGCTGCTGGAGTCGATCGCCACCCGGCACGGCTGCGAGGCCTCCCTGCTCACCGTGGTGAACGAGGACGAGCTGGTCGTCCTCGCCTCGGCGGTGGCACCCGGGGTGGACCTCGCCGACGGTCTGGGGGTCCGGGTGCCGATCGCGCCGCCGATCGCCGACGTCTGGGTGGCCGAGCAGCCCGCCGAGGTCCAGGAACGCTGGCTGGCCAAGGCGGTCACCTCCGACACCATGCGGGAGGTGTTCCGCGACCGGCTGGCCTGGGCCACCGAGCGGGGCTACCTGATGTCCTTCCTGCCCGCGGGACAGCTCAACCCGTACACCGAGCTGACCCGCGCCACCCGGCGCTACGCCGCCGGGGACCTCACCCCGGCCGAGGAACGCGACATCCGACGCAGCATCGCCAGCTCCGAGGTCAGCTACCGGATGGCCGACCTGGACCCGGCGGAGACGTACGACGTCGGGATGATCGTCGTCGCCGTCCACGACCCCGAGGGGCGGGCGGTGCGGATGCTGCGGCTGGCGCAGTTCCCACGGCAGGCCTCCGGGGCCGAGGTCCTCGGGTGCATCGCCTCGGTCAGGGCCGCGGCCGTCGAACTGGAGAGCACGCTGTTCGGGCCGGCTCACCACCGCGGCCCGGGACGATAGGGAGTGCCCGGCTCCTGCGGCGAGGCGTACGCGGAGATCGGCTCGGGGCCGGCCAGCACCCGACGCTTGACGTGCAGGTAGCGGTTCGCGTCGGGCTCGATCCGCCAGCCGATCAGCTGGATCTGGTCACCGACCAGCTCGATCCCGGTGATGTACGCCGGGAAGGTGCAGCACCCGGTGTTGAAGTACGGCACACCGTCGCGGGGGAACTTCTGCCGGTGGGTGTGGCCGCAGATCAGCGCCGTCCCGTGCTCCAGGATCCACTTGCGGTAGTTCCGCTCGACCTTGTGCCGCTTGAACAGGTTGCGGGTCGGGCTGGATGGGCTGCGGATGCCGAACGCATGCATGTACTTCCAGAAGACCCGGAAGGTCCACATCGTGAAGGGCCAGATCTGGTCGTTGGCGAAGTCGCCCTGGTGGCCGTGCACGACGAGGATCTCCTGGCCGGTGGCGCGGTGGCGCAGCACCAGTGACTCGATCGGTGTCAGGCCCGGCATGAACGGGGTGGGTCGGCCGAGGTCGTCCGGGATGGTGTCGAAGCAGGCCCGGGCCACCCGCGGGTCACGCAGCTGGATGTTGTGGTTGCCGTAGAGGTAGATCAGCCGGTCGTCGTCGAAGAACCGCTTCAGCCGCCGGTAGGGGGAGCCGTTCGCCCAGAGGATGTGCTTCCACTGCTGGTTCTCCCACAGCTCGTCGCCGTCGCCGACCTCGACGTAGGTGTAGCCGTGGGAGTGGTACCACTCCAGGGCGGCGATGTAGATGTTCTTGTTCTTCGCGAACTCGTCGGCCATGCTGCCGTCGCCGCGGTGCACGTCGCTGAGGAACACGTACTTGGAGTCGTCGCCGAACTCCTCGACGCGGGCCCGTTGATAGGCCTCGGTGAGCCGTCCCATCGTCTGCATCCGGACCTCACTGCATCCTCTCCCGGCCACGGCGGGCGCCGGGCCGGATCAACAGTCCCACTCCGCCGAGGACCCCGGCGAAGCACCCCACGATCCCGAGCACCAGGACCACCCGGACGACACTCGCCCACGGAAATGAACTCCCGGCGACGTCGAACGGGAACACCCGCCACAGGGCCAGCATGGCCGCCAGGCCGACGGCCGCAGTGACCAGGGTGCCGAGCGACCGCAGCCAGCGTGGCTCCGCCAGCACATAGACGAGCTCGACCACCATCCCCACGATGATCGACGCGTTGACGAGCGGAAGCACCTCGGTGGTCGCCGGGGTCAGGAACGGCACCGCCTGCCAGCCGGGGCGCACGTTGACCAGGTAGTAGATCACTGCGCTGACCAGAGCACTTGTCAGGTGACCGCCGCGGCGGGCGGCACGGTTCGGGGCCGCGGATCGCGGCGTACGAGTGGTGCCTGGCATCGGGCCTCCCTGAGGTCACCCTGCCTCCCCAGCCTAAGCCCCGGCGGCCGTCCCGTCACGGTCCGGAGGTGTCACAGGGTTCTCCTAGACTGTCGACCGCGGTCGCACGGGGACGGCCGACATGGGGAAGCACAGGGGGAAGAGTGGCCGCACCGGATCCGATCGTTCTGGAGTACGAGCAGGACGTGAACACCGCGTACCTGTCCAACCTGGAGCGCCGCTGCGGCGGCTACGAGATCGACGACCGCACCCACTGGGCACCGAAGATCGCCATCGGTCCGCTGATCGGCCGGGTACGGATGCGCTATGACGGCGACGACGCGGACGAGGAGTTCTACGTCGCTGAGACCTCCGCCGACCTCGACGGCCTTGAGGTGATCAGCTGGGCCGCCCCGGCGGCCGCCGCCTATTACGGCAAGCGGTACGGCGCCGAATCCGGACTGAAGGTCCGCCGCCGCTTCGTCAAGGGCCCGTATCACGGCATCGCCGGGTATGTCGACGAGTGGATCACCACCCCGGACGGCGCGGAGTTCAGCACGCCGCGGACCGGATCGTCCGCTCCCGACGCCGACGCCCCCGGCGCCGGCGTCTCGGGCGACCGGGCCGGAGGGCACGACGTCCTGCCCGGGACCGAGCAGGAGCTGCGCAAGCCCCGCACCTCGCTCACCGCCCTGCTGCGCACGTTGCAGCCCGAGCAGTACGACCTGGTCGCCGCCTCCCCCACCGAGTCGCTGACCATTCAGGGCTGTGCCGGCACCGGCAAGACGGTCGTCGCGACCCACCGCGCCGCCTGGCTGACCCACCCCGACCGCCCCGAGCCGCTGAAGCGCGTCGCGTTGATCGGGCCGACCCAGACCTGGGGCCGCCACATCGGCCCGGTCATCGACGAGCTCGCCACCCCTGGAACGGTGAGGATCACCTCGCTGCCCGACGTGATGCGGACGATCATCGGCGCCCCGGAACGCCGCGCGTCCAGCGACGACTTCATCGACGCCTACTCCGCCCAGCTCGGCACCACACTCGCCCGGATCGTCAACGCCCAACGCGCGGCCGATGCCGGCCTCACCCCGGCCCGGGCGTACGAGGTGTTCCTGCGCACCAACAAGGTGGCGATCCCGCCCTCACGGCGCCACGAGTTCTTCGGCTGGCGCGACACCCTGCCGCAGACGTACGACGGCGCCCTCGGGGATCGGAAGCTGTGGCCGCTGTTGGCCTACCTGACCGTGTTGCTGGTCCCGCAGGCGACGTACGACCATGTCATCGTCGATGAGTCACAGGACCTGCGGCCGCTGGAATGGCTGATCCTCACCCACCTCAATCACGGCGCTTGGACGCTGGTCGGCGACATCCACCAGCGGCGCACCAGCCACTCCGCCCGCGGCTGGAAAGACATCCGCAAGCTGCTCGGCCTGGCCGCGGGGGACGAGGAGGCACTGCTGGGCGGCTATCGCACCACCCGGTCGATCATCGACTTCGCCGCCTGCCTGCTGCCGGGCTCGGCCGGCCACCGTGCGTACGACGTGCTCGGCGAGGGCACGCCACCGGTCCTCCTCGATGCTCGGGCACTGCGCCGGCCGCTGGAGGACCTCGCCCTCGACCAGGCCGAACGCCTCTCGGCCGCCCATCCCCAGGGCAAGATCGCGATCATCAGCCCGTTGACCCGCCAGATCGGCGTGTCTGCCCAGAAGAGGAACTGGGCCAAGGGCACCGACCACTACTGGTCACAGGCCGGTGGGCGCCGGTTCACGCTACTGACCTCGGAGGAGGCCCGCGGCCTGGAGTTCGACGCGGTCGTGGTGGTCGAGCCGGCGGCGTTCAAGGCGCTCGCCGGGGACAACGGGCCGCTCTACACCGCGCTGACCCGGGCCAACCTCGAGCTGGTGGTGATCCACGACCGGTCACTGCCCCCGGCGATGGTGATGCACCTGCGCAAACATCCGCTGAGCTGATCCTGAGCGGCCCGTACGTCCCCGACCTCGTCCACTCCGAAGGAGCATCGCCCCCGCAATGACGCACGTCATCTCGATCCTGAACATGAAGGGTGGGGTGGGCAAGACCACCACCACGGTGATGCTGGGCGAGTTCCTGGCCGGGGAGCATGGCAAGAAGTTGCTGCTGGTCGACATGGATCCGCAGATCAGCCTGTCGATCACCATGCTCGGCGAGCAGCAGTGGAGCCTGGTCAACGACGCCCAGCGCACGCTGGTGCCGATGTTCCGTGATGCCCTGGACGCCGGGCGCCAGGAACGACGGTTCGACGTCTACTCTGCGGTCCAGCGCAACGCCTCGAATGTGAAGTCGATCGCCGACGTCGACCTGCTGCCCTCGTCGTACGACGTGATCCCGCTGCAGCGCCACCTCGCGGTGATGAGTGTCGCCAAGCGCGGGGCGGTGAAGGCCTGGGACATCCTCGGGCCGGGCATCGCGCCGATCCTGGACGACTACGACTACGTACTGATCGACTGCCCGCCGAGCCTGGAGGTGATGACGATGAACGCGCTGCGGATCTCCGAGGGCTACGTCATCCCGACGATCCCGGACGTGCTGTCGACGTACGGCATCCCGCTGATCCAGGAGCAGGTGAAGGCGTTCGCCGACGAGGTGGGGATGAGACCCCCGGCCGAGCTCGGCGTGATCGTCACCAAGCACCTGAAGAACTCCCCCGTGCACCGCGGCCAGCTCGCCCGACTGCGCAACAACCACACCATCCCCGAGCTGCTGGCGCCGTGGGTGCCGGAGACGAGCAAGGTCTCCGCAGCAGCGGAGTGCCAGCCGTACTCCACGCTGAAGACGAAGTACGGCCACACCAACTTCCAAGGCCTGTGGCAGCTGACCGAGGCGTTCCGCCAGCGGGTCGAGGAGGGCGAATGAGCGGCGTGACACACACAGACGTTGTCAACGCCGCGGCGTCGGCGCTGCGGGCGCTGAGCGAGACCGAGGGCGGGGACAGACTCGCCCGGCAGCTGTCCCGACTGGTGATGGCGATCGCCGACGAGGCCGCCCGGACCAAGCGCTTCCGCGGTGACTTGCTGGCCGCACTGACCCTCGAGCCGCCGGCCGATCCCGCGGCATCCGGGCCGCTGACCCGCACCCGACTGCAGCGCCTGACCAAGGCCGACCTGAGCAGGCTGATCAACCGTGACCGGATGGACCCGGACCGTACGCTCAAGTCCCGCTCCACCAAGGGCGAGATGATCGAGCTGATCCTGGCCTTCCAGGCATCACAGGTCGAGATAGCCGTCTCGACCGACGACTCGGTCCAGGACGCTCCGATGGAGCCGACGGCCGCGGCCACGCCGGCAGCGACCAGCGTGCAGGCAAGCCCGCCCCTCGCCCCGGAACGTGTAGCGGAACAGGCTTCGGAGTCCGCCCCCGACGAGTCCACTGCCCCGTTACCCCCGACCAACCCGCCGAAGCGTCGTCGTCAGCCGAGCCCGCTCGACCCGTACGCGGTCGCGGCGGCCGATGGTGCCGACGGGCTGCGCGATCAGCTGATGCGGCTGGACATCGAGCAGCTGAAGGACGTGATCGCCGAGTACGGGATGAACTACGACGGACGCGCGATGAGCTGGCACGACCAGCACCGGCTGGTGAACCGGATCCTCGAGAAGACCGACTTCGGGGCGACCCAAGGCGCGGTGTTCCGATCAGGCACGACGTTCAGATCGGGCACGGCGTTTGGTGCAGAGAGGTCATGATGGCCGAGGGTGAACCGCTTCCGGAGGGGATGTACGACGCCCTGGTGACCACCGCGCTCCTGCGCGGGCTGCACGTCAGCCCGCTGGAGGCGAAGCTGATCACCCTCACAGCAGCGGACCTCCCCGCCCGGCTGGCGGATCACGTCGAGCGCGCCCTGGCGCGCCGTCTCGACGACCAACGATCGGCTGACCAGGTCTCCCTCGTGAACGACCTGCTGGAGCGGCTTGGCGACAGCGATGCCCGGGTGGCGAGCGAGCCTCAGCTCCTCACCTCGCTGTTGCGCACCCCCGGCCCCGGTCAGCCGCCGCGCTACACCGGCCTACCACGTACGCCCCTGTCACAAGCCGATCTGATGACGAACGGCATCGGGGAGCCGTCGCTGGAGGCCGAACTGACCTCGGAGCTCGCCAGCGCCGACGCGGTGCTCCTGCTGTCGGCCTTCATTAAGTGGTCCGGGCTGCGGACGATGAAGCGAGCGCTCAGCGACGCTGCCGCCCGTGGCGTCCCGCTGCGCGTCATCACCACGACCTACATGGGCGCCACCGAACGCGGTGCGCTGGATCGGCTCATCCGCGAGTACGGTGCCGAGGTCCACGTGTCGTACGAGACTCGCCGCACGCGCCTCCATGCCAAGGCCTGGCTCTTCAAGCGCAACACCGGCTTCGACACCGCCTATGTCGGGTCATCGAATCTGTCGGCCCCTGCCCTGCTGGACGGCCTGGAGTGGAATGTCCGGCTGTCGACGCACGCCACACCCCAGTTGCTCCGCAAGTTCGAGGCGACGTTTGCGCAGTACTGGAATGACCCCTCCTTCGAGCCGTACGATCCCGATCGCGACGCCCAGCGTCTGGATGAGGCGATCGCCGTCGCCGGTGGGCGCCGCGCCGCGAGCGGGCAGGTCATCAGCGTGTCCGGCCTACAGGTGCGGCCCTTCCCTTATCAGGCCGAGATGCTCGAAGCGCTGCAGACCGAGCGAGAGGTGCACGACCGGCATCGGAACCTTGTGGTGGCGGCCACCGGCACGGGCAAGACCGTGGTGGCCGCGCTGGATTACCGCCATCTGTGCGACACGCTGGGCAGCGGCTCATCGCGCCCGTCGCTGCTGTTCGTGGCGCACCGCAAGGAGATCCTCGCCCAGTCGCAGCGTACGTTCCGAGAAGTGCTGGGCGACGGCAGCTTCGGCGAGTTGTGGGTGGACGGCCGGCGTCCACGGGACTGGCGTCACGTCTTTGCCTCGATCCAGTCGTTGTCGACGGGCGATCTTCGCCGGATGCCGGCCGATGCTTTTGATGTGGTGATCATCGACGAGTTTCACCATGCCGCGGCGCCGAGCTATGAACGGCTGCTGAAGCATTTCCACCCGCGGGAACTCGTGGGTCTCACCGCCACACCGGAACGCACCGATGGGCTGGATGTCCGGTCCTACTTCGGCGGGCACATCTCGGTCGAAATGCGCCTGTGGGAAGCCCTCGAGGCGGAGCTGTTGAGCCCCTTCCACTACTTCGTCATCGCGGACAACACCGATCTGACCCAGCTCTCCTGGCGGCGCGGGGCGTACGACACCGCAGAGCTCGACCACCTCTACACCGGCAACGAGGCCAGGGCACGGCTGATCCTTGAGCAGGTCCGCGACCTCATCGACAATCGGCTCGGCATGCGTGCGATCGGCTTCTGCGTGGGAGTCGGCCACGCGGAGTGGATGGCCGACGTGTTCACCCGGGCCGGTATTCCGGCCAAAGCCGTGGCGGGCAACATCTCGATGGCCGAGCGGGAGAAGGCACTCAGCGATCTCCGCGAACGTCGGATCAACGCGATCTTCGCCGTCGACATGTTCAACGAGGGCATCGACCTGCCCGACATCGACACGGTCTTGTTCCTGCGCCCCACTGAATCAGCAACCGTCTTCCTTCAGCAGCTGGGCCGAGGCCTGAGGCGTACGCATGACAAGGCCGTGCTCACCGCGCTGGACTTCGTCGGGCACCAACGCAAGGAGTTCCGATTCGATCAGCGCTTCCGCGCGATCACTGGCTCCAGCACGGCGAGGCTGCGCCACGACATCGAAGAGGGATTCCCCTATCTACCGTCCGGGTGCCAGATCGTCTTGGACCGTACGTCGCAGGAGCGGGTGCTCGAGAGCCTGCGACGCCAGATCGGCGGACGCTGGAACGAGGTTGTCGCCGAGCTGCGCCGGATCGGCGACGTGCCGCTCGAAACGTTCCTCGAGGAATCCGAGATCGACCTGGTCGATGTCGTCGGCAAGACCGGCCGGAGCTGGACCCGCGCACGCCGCGAAGCTGGGTTTGCACTGCCGGTACCAGGGCCCCATGAGGCGGCACTTCTCAAGCGAACGCGAGTATTCGTCCACGTCGATGACCCGCTACGCGCCGACGCCTATCGGCGCTTGTTGGCCGACAACTCGTGGCGTTATGCAGACCTGGCTGAGGCTGACCGGCGGTGGGCCCGGATGCTCTACTTCTCGCTCTGGCCCGGGCAGAATGCCTGGCCGTCGTACGAGGCTGGTTTCGCGGCTCTCACCGCTGAGCCCGCCGTACGTGCCGAGATCATGGCACTCATCGATCGTGGCGCGGCCCGTGCTCAGCACCGGACGCGGACGCTGGACGGGCCCCTGGCCGCGACCGGCCTGCGGTCTCATGCTCGATACTCACGCGAAGAGCTGGCGGCCGCGCTCGACTACGCCACGCTGGACCGTACTCCCAACGTGCTGCGCCAAGGCGTGTTCTACGCGGCGGACTTCACTACCGACGCGCTCCTGGTCACGCTCCAAAAGTCGGAGCAGGACTACTCTCCGACGACGATGTACCGCGACTATGCGATCAGCCCTGAGCTCTTTCATTGGGAGAGCCAAGCGCAGACGCGGATTGCGTCCCCCACCGGACAGCGCTACCTCCGGCAGCGGGTGGACGGAAATCACATCCTCCTGTTCACGCGCCAGACGAAGAGCTGGGACTTCGGCGGTGGTGCCCCGTACATGCTGTTAGGCGAAGCCGACTACGTCGAGCACCGCGGGGAAAAGCCGCTCGCCATCACCTGGCACCTGCGGCGACCGATGCCGGCGGATGAGTTTCGGCTGGCCAGTGTGGCGGCCAGCTGAGCCTTGTCAGCCCTCGGCCCGCCGCCGGGCCAGCGAGCAATTCTCGGCGGACGCAGTCCACGGCCGGAGGCGCGGTATCCACGCAGGGACGGCCCACCGGTAGGCGATGCTGATGGCGGTCGCCGGGGCCCTCTTCATCGGACACCTTCTTCGCGAGGCGGGATCCTGGGCACCATCGTAGGCACCGTCAACGATCGGGATCCGTAGTCGCGTGCCTTCCGGGCCCTGCCACTCAGCGAGTCCGGATCGGTCGCGATGACAAGCTTCGTACGCTTCGTGACCGCGCCGACCTCGAGACCCATCTCACCGGCCAGCACCGCGTCCACGTCCTCGGCGGTCGGGCCCCCGCTGTGGGTCATCTGACGGCCACGACCACGGCGGCTACTGGAGCGCTGACGTCAGTCGGGCCAGATTGTCGAAGAGGCGGGTCACGACGTTGTGGCTGAGGTGCTCGTCGAGGGTGAGCTCGCGGCTGACCTGCCGGTAGTGGTCCTCGACGGCGCGCATCGCGGTGGCGTGGCTCTCCCCGAAGGTCATCATCGTCACCTCCAGGTTGAGCCCGAACGAGCGCATGTCCATGTTGCTGGACCCGATCACCGCCACCTCGTCGTCGATCGTGAAGTGCTTCGCGTGCAGGATGTACGGCGCCGGATAGAGGTGGATCCGTACGCCGGCGCGCAGCAGCACCTCGTAGTACGACCGCTGCGCGTGGTGCACCATCGGCTGGTCACCCACCTCGTTGACGAACAGCTCGACCTCGACCCCGCGCTGGGCCGCGGTCGTGATGGCCATCATCAGCGACTCGTCGGGGACGAAGTACGGGCTGGCCAGACTCACGCGGCGTCGCGCGTGGTAGATCAGCGAGTTGAACAGCTTGAGGTTGTTGTCGTTGTCGAAGCCCGGGCCGCTCGGCACGATCTGGCAGTGCAGGCCGCTGTCCCCGGAGCGCGCCGTGCCGCGTGGCCGCGGCGGTGTCTGGTCGGTCAGGATGTCGCCGGTCTCGCTGTACCAGTCGGTGAGGAAGACCACGCTCATGGACCGTACGGTCGGGCCCTCGACCCGGGCGACGAGCTCCTGCCACTGCAGGCCGCGTTTGACGTTGCGCGGCTTCTGGTAGCTGCGGTCGATCATGTTGAGCGACCCGATGAACCCCACCTCGCCGTCGACGATCAGCAGCTTGCGGTGGTTGCGCAGGTCCGGGCGCTGGTACTGGCCGCGCAGCGGCAGGACCGGGAGCATCAGCCGCCACTCGGCGCCGATGGCGTCCAGGCGTGCCAACGTCCTCCGGTAGCCGGGGTAGGGCCGCGAGCCGATGTGGTCCAGCAGCACGTGGACGGTGACGCCACGCCGCACCGCCCGCTCCAGGGCGGCGAAGAAGGGCTCGGTCGTGGCGTCGACCGACATGATGTAGAATTGGCACAGCACGTGGCGCTGCGCCGCGTCGACCGCGGCCGCCATCTGCGCGATCGAGTCGCCGTAGTCCTCGAGCAGGGTCACCGCGTTCCCGGGGACCATCGGCAGCGAGCCGAGGTTGCGGTTGAGGGTGGCGACGGCCTCCATCCACTCCAGCTCCGGTGGCACCGTCTGCCCCGGTGACGCTGTCCGGCTCAGTGACCCCGCATCTCCCGACACCGCATCTCCCGACACCGCCTGACCCGATGCCGTCTCGCCCGACGGCGCCACCTGACCCGGTGACACCGCCTGCTCCGGCCGCATCGTCTGCCCCGGCGACATCACCACTGCCGGCAGCGCCTTGGTCCCCTCGTCGATCATGGCGTTGACCTCTCGCTGCTGGGCCCGTCGCCGCTTGGGGAGCTTGGGGTTGCCGATCAGCAGGAACACGATCACCCCGACGTAGGGGATCAGGAAGATCGCCAGCAGCCAGGCCATCGCCGAGGACGGCCGGCGGTTCACCGGCACCAGGAGGATCGCCAACAGTCGTACGCCCAGACCGAGGAGGTCCGGCGCCAGCGAGCCGTGCAGCAGGAAGTAGAGGAGACTCATCGGCTATCGGTCCCGAACAGGGTGGACGAACAAGGTCATCTGCTGCTCCCAACGCGCAGTCATGTCAGCCTGAGGAGGCCTTGGGGCCGAGGAGGACTCCGGGTCGCCCCGGTCTGCCCGAGAACGGTCAGACTCGGGACGGCACCCACCTTCACACATAACTCTCGACATCTCTCAACCCTGGTGAAGTTGGGTGTCATGTCGGTGGGGAGCCACTGGCAGCCCTACGAACCGACCGTTCGACCCCGCCAGTGGCCCCTGCTGCCAGTGCGCCAGCAGGCCGATCCATCAGGCAGTGGGAGCAGCCCTCCGGGCGGCCTTGCGCCGGGCCAGCCACCGGTCGACCACGTACGCCATCAGCAGCCACCCGCCCAGCGCGGTGATCAGCCAGACCAGCAGGGCCGTGACGAACCAGGTCGAGAACCCGGTGATGGTCAGCCCGTTGGACACCAGGGTCGCGACGAGGAGGGCCAGCAGCGTGGAGACGATCCCGACGCCGCCGAGGACCGCGTTCGCGTAGCGCCGTGCCAGGTTGAACACGAACGGCGCCAGGATCGCCTGGGCGACGGTGAAGACGGCGACCGCCGTGATGAACCCGCCGATCCGTACGACGACGCCCGGGACCAGCCACCAGGCGACCAGGAAGGCGACCGCCGACACGACGAGGTTGACGACGACGTTGGCCAGGAATCTGATCATTCGGACCCTCCCGAGCGGGGATGCTGCCGGCCGGCCGGCCGACAGCGCTGACTGGTAGTGCTGACTGTGGTGGTGCGAGCCTAACGGTGCGGTGGGCCCCACAGGCGAGGCCGACACGACCGGTCACCTCCGCCGCGTCCCCACGAACAGGAGGCCGCGGCCCCTGTGGGGTCGCGGCCTCGCTCGAGGGCCGACGGTTCAGTGCTGCGGCGCCACCCGGTGGTGCCGTGCGTCCATGGCCGGCTTGAACGCCGCCGCTGTCACCAGGGCGACGATGATGCCGACGATCCACGACGTCCAGGACGCCGAGGAGAAGGACGCGGCCGAGTAGTGCGCGTACATGCCGAGCCACGGGGACACGAACAGCAGGACGCCGAAAGCGCACTGCGCGTATTCGAGCCACGGGGTGCCGGGCATGGACAGGTTGAGGACGCCCGTGACGGCCAGTAGCCCGCCGAACACGATCATCAACGTGGTCCCGGCCGCCGTCATCGGTGACGCCCAGAACAACGCTGCCAGGACCGTGAAGAGGCCGAGTACCAGCGATACGTAGTCCTCCCAACGTGTCCACCTCTTCATGGGAAGTGCTCCTTCCGACTTGCTCTTCCCCCGGTCCCTCCGGGGGAACCGGTCAGTGGTGGTGGTCGGTGCTGGCGCACCGGCCTGTCGCCTCTGGCTGCTTCCAGTAAAACCCCGGCTCTGTACCGGTTCAAGACACACCGAGGTCACGACTCGGGGGTCAGCGTCGGGGCGTACGGATCGGCTCACCGCCCTCCACGACACGGCGCCGACGGTCCAGCGTCTCGAGGGTGGACATCACGACGGCCAGGCCACCGACGATCCAGGCGGTCAGTGCCAGCCCGTTGGCCCCGGCGAAGCCACCGATCCACGGCGAGGCGATGATGAAGGCGCCGGCGAGGGCGACGAAGCCCTCGGCGAAGGCGGAGGCCCGCTCACGGAGCTCCGACCAGGCACCGAAGACGATGAGGACGATCCCCAACGGCGCCAGCCAGATGGCCCGGGGGTGGGTCATCTGCATCCACAGCGGGGACACGACGAGGTACAGGCCGGCCAGCACGCTGACCCAGTCCTCCCAATGGCGCCGCGCCACGGTCCCCAACGGGACGTGCACGGCCGCATGACGTGCGCTCATGGCAAACACCCTCTCCCTTGGGTACTGCGAGGATCGCCACGAGGGACCGGCGGTCCTCGAAGAGTCGCCTCCAGCCTAGCCCGCGGACCTTTGAGTCCCCCGTGAGTGCGCTCCCGGACCGCAGCGCGATCCGGGAGCGCACTCACCGGCGATGTGTTCGCCGACGGTCAGGCCCCGGCGATCAGGGCTGCAACGGGTGGGCGTCCCGCTCGGCGATGATCGCCGACTGCAGCGCGTCGCGTGTCTGACGGTAGGCGGGGAACCGATCGTACGGATACGCCTCCGCCGCGGCCTGCCCGACCGCGGTGATGTCCTCGTCGGAGAGCTGCTGGCCGATGTCCGTCGCCAGCCCCCTGCCGATGTGCTCCAGCAGGTGGCCGAGCCCACCGGGACCGCCGCCCAGGTGGAAGGCGAGCAACGGGCCGATCGTCGCCCACCGGATCCCCAGCGAGTGGGTGACGATGTCGTCCAGCTCGCGGACGTCCACCACGCCGGCGCGCACCAACCGGATCGCCTCCATCACCAGGGCCATCTGGAGCCGATTGGCCACGAACCCCGGCGACTCCCGGTGCAGCTGCACGGGGTACTTGCCGACCTCGCGGTAGAAGTCCAGCGCGCCGTCGATCCGCTGCTGCGGCGTGCCCGGCGCGGCCGAGACCTCGACCAGCGGCAGCACGTGCGGCGGATTGAAGGGGTGGCCGATCACCAGTCTCGTCCGGTCCGTCATGCCGGCGGCCTGGGCGCTGGCGACGATGCCCGAGCTGGACGACAGCAGCAGGGCCTCCGCCGGCGCGGCCGCCTCCACCCGTGGCCACAGGTCACGCTTGAAGTCCACGGTCTCCGGGCCCGCTTCCTGCACCGCGCGGACGCCGGTCACGGCCTCCTCGACCGTTGCGGCCACCCGCACCCGGGCCCTGGCCCGGGCCGGATCGTCCACCGCGCCCGCCACCTGGGGCAGCCACTCGGCGAGGGAGGCGTCCAGCGCCTCGGCAAGGTCGGGCCGCGGGTCCTGGACCGTCACGGAGTATCCCTGCGCCGCATACAACGTCGCCCACGACTGCCCGATCACCCCCGCCCCGATGACCGCGACCGCCCCGCGGGGCGCCGATTCCTGTTCCTGCACCAATGGGTTCACCGACATCTCGGCCTCTTTCCGGGAGGGCCCCTCCCGGATTTCATCCTAGGTCGGGGCGCAGCACCGTCGGGGCAACAGCGCCACCGTCGTCAGGCGCCCGGCGCCGTTCAGGCCTGGAGGCGCCGTTCAGGCCTGGAGGTACGCCAGCACCGCGAGCACCCGGCGGTTGTCGTCCTCGGAGGCCGGCAGGTCGAGCTTCGAGAAGATGTTCGCGATGTGCTTGCCGACCGCCTTCTCGGTGATCGACATGGCGTCGCCGATGGCGGCGTTCGACCGTCCCTGCGCCATCAGTTCCAGCACCTCGCGTTCCCGCGGTGTCAGGGCGCCGAGCGGGGCGACGCGGCGGCGCAGCAGCTGGGTGACCACCTCCGGGTCCATCACCGTGCCACCGGCCGCGACCTGACGGACCGTGGTGATGAACTGCTGGACGTTCGCCACCCGGTCCTTGAGCAGATAGCCGACCGCCCCCTCCTCGGAGGCGAGCAGTTCACGGGCGTAGAGCTGCTCGACGTACTGGCTCAGCACCACGATCGGCAGCCCGGGGCGACGGTGCCGGGCCCGGACCGCGGCCCGCAGCCCCTCGTCGGTCCCGGTCGGCGGCAGCCGTACGTCCAGGATGGCGACGTCGATGTCGGGACGTTCGAGGGCCCGGACCAGGGACGGCTCATCGGCGACGGCTTCGACCACCTCGATGTCGTGCGCCTCGAGCAGCCGGATCAACCCCGCCCGGAGGAGGGCGTGGTCTTCGGCGACAAGGGCTCGCAAGGCATCTCCATCGTCACGAGGGTCGGGCCGCCCGGTGGGCTGGTCAGGGTCAGTGTCCCATCGAAGGCGGCCAGTCGGCTGCGCATCCCGGCGAGCCCGTTGCCGGGGACCGGGTGCGCCCCACCCCGGCCGTCGTCGCGGACGACCGCCCGGAGCACCCCGGGGGCCAGCTCGAGCAGGATCTCACCGTGCGCGGCGCCGGAGTGCTTGACCACGTTGGCGAGGGCCTCGGAGATGACGAAGTAGGCGCAGGCCTCCACCGGTGTGGGCAGCCGTGCCGCCTCGTCCGCACCGAACCCGGAGGCGCGGACGGCGACGTCGAGCGGCAGGTCGAGGGCCAGGGCGCGGACGGCGCCGACCAGTCCGCGGTCGGCCAGCACCGGGGGATGGATCCCGTGGACGAGACGCCGCAGGTCCTGCAGCGTCGCCGTGACCGATGACTGGGCCTCTGCCAGGTACTGGCGGGCCTGCGCGGGGTCGGCGTCGATCAGCTCCTCGGCCAGCCCGATGGTCAGCCCCAGGCTGACCAGATGCACCTGCACCCCGTCGTGCAGGTCACGCTCGATCCGGCTGATCTCCTGGGCCGCGGAGTCCACGCTCTCGGCCCGGCTGCTGGTCAGCTGGGCCACCCGGCTGCTCAGCACCGAGGTCCGCGAGGGGCCCAGCAGACCCGCGGCCATCGCGGCCCAACTGCGGACCAGGGGCGGCGTGGTGGCCCACCAGGCGGCGAGCAGGCCCACGGCGATGAGCCAGCCGATCCAGCCCAGCGCCCACCAGGGCGCCGCCGGTGGCCGCCACGGCGTCAGCGCCAGCACCGGGAGCAGGACGGCGGCGAGGGCGCCGACGAGGAAGACCACCGGCAGCAGCGTCACCACGAGTCCCGCGGTGACGTTGACACCGACCCACAGCAGATCACGCCAGGTGGCCTCGTCGGTGAGCACCGCCCGGACGACCACGAAGAAACCCCGGTGCTGCGCCTGGGACCGGTAGGGGCGGGCCACCTCCCTGCCGAGCACGTAGCCGGCCCCGTACCGATGGGCGTCCAGCAGTCGACGGCCGACCCAGGTGCTCCCGATCAGCAGCGGGATCCCGACCCACAACAGGGTCAGCGGCAGACTGACCAGGGTCAGCACCGCCGGGACCAGGCAGACCAGGGAGAGCAGCGCAGCGATCACGGCCACCAGGGTCAGTTGCAGTCGGCGCTTCACCGCTCCATTGTCCCCGGTGTCGGTCCCGCGCCGGCCACGGTCGGTGTCGTACGCATCGGGACAGGGGTGCTGGCACCCCGGTGGATCCGGGTCCTGCCCCCAGTGCGGATCGTCGCGGCGGCACCGAGACTCAGGATATGACGACACACCTGGCGACGGCGGCACCGGCGGAGCCGGCCCTCGGCGACGCACGACCGACCGAGCGGAGCGCCTTCCGCCCGCTGCTCAAGCGGATCAAGGCCGAGGATCTGATGGGCCCCGCGACACTCTTCTACGTGGTCACCGGCATCACCCTGGTGGTCGCCACCGCGGCAATCGTCGCCGGTCTGGCCCTGCTGTCGGACCAGTGGTGGGCGCTGCTGCTCGCGCCGGCGCTGGCCGTCGTCTGGGGACAGGTCAGCTTCCTCGCCCATGACGCCGGGCACAAGCAGTTGCCCGGCCCGCGCTCCCTGAGCCACCGGGTCGGCCTGGTCGCCGCGAACGTCCTGCTGGGAGTCAGCTTCGGCTACTGGAACGACAAGCACGACCGGCACCACGCCAACCCCAACCACGAGGGGCTCGATCCCGATGTCGCCGACGGGATCATCACCTGGTCGGAGCACCAACGGGCCACGAAGACCGGCCTGCGCCGGTGGCTGGCGCGCCACCAGGCGGGCCTCTTCTTCCCGTTGCTGACCTTCCAGGGATGGCTGCTCCAGCTCGAGGGCATCGCCTGGCTGCGCCGCCGCCCCCGCGCCACCCGCCGGCTCGAGGGCCTGCTGCTGGTGCTGCACTTCGCGCTCTACCTCGGCCTGCTGCTGTGGCTGCTCACCCCGCTGCAGGCCCTCGCCTTCGTGGCGATCCACGAGGGCATCTGGGGCTTCATGCTGGCGTCGGTGTTCGCCCCGAACCACAAGGGCATGGAGATGCCGGACGGCAGCGACGGCCGCCTCGACCACCTGCACCGGCAGGTCCCGACCTCCCGCAACATCATCGGCTCACCACTGGTCGACTTCTTCATGGGTGGCCTGAACTACCAGGTCGAGCACCACCTCTTCCCCTCGATGCCGCGCGCCCACCTCAAGGCGGCCCAGCCGATCGTCGAGGAGTACTGCCGCGAGATCGAGCTGCCCTACGTCAAGGTGGCGATGGCCGACTCGTACGGGCAGATCCTGCGCTACCTGCACGCGGTGGGCACCGGCCGCCGGCCCGAGCGGCTGGTGTGATGCCTACGGAGCCACCGAGGTCATGAATCCGAGGCCGTCGGTGACGACCTCCACCGCCTCGCCGGCCGCGAGGAGGACGGCCTCACCGCTCTCGAGTCGTACGGTCCCCGCCGCCCCGGTCAGGCCGGCACTGTCGCGGACGGTCAGCCCCGCGTCGTCGCGGACGGTCGGCCCCGCGTCGTCGCGGACGGTCAGCACAGCACCGCCGCGGACGGTCAGGAAGATCCGCGGGCTGTCGGTGACGGGCAGGAGCCGTGCGCCGGGCGCCGCGTCGATCCGCCAGAGGGCGAAGTGCGGGGCGGGGGTGACGTAGCGCCCGACGCCGTCGCCGATGCTCTCGAGCGTCACCCGGACGGGCGCCGAGGGGCGCGGGTCGACGACCTCGGTCAGTCCGTCCAGGTCGATGTGCTTCGGCGTCAGGCCGCCGCGGAGCACGTTGTCCGAGGAGGCCATCACCTCGACGCCGGTCCCGGACAGGTAGGCGTGCATCACCCCGGCCGGGACGAAGAGTGCCTCGAGCGGCTCGAGGCGCAGCCGATTCATCAGCAGGGCGACGACGATGCCGGGGTCGCCGGGGTACTCCTGGCCGAGCAGAGCCGCCGTGTCGCGGGCCTGCGCCACCTCGGGGTCCTCCATCGCCACGGGGTCGTCCGCTGTCCCGGGGCCCTCCGCCATCTCGGCGGGAGACGTCGAGGCGGCGGGCGCCGCGCTGGTCAGCTCGGCGACCAGCGCCGGGTCCCCGTCGGCGAGCAGGGTGCGCATGATCGCCACCAGGTCGACCGCCCTGTCCGCCAGCCGATCGGCGAGGCGGGCCGCGGCCGGCCCGCCCAGGGCCCGGAGGATCTCGGCGCTGCGCCGCGGCTCCCGGAACCCGTACAGGGCCTCGAACGGCTCCAGGGCGACCATGATCTCGGGCTTGGGCCAGTCGTCCTTGTACGTCCGCGTCGGGTCGCCGAGGGCGATCCCCGCCTCGTTCTCCAGCTGGAACCCGGCCCGGGCCTGTTCGGCCGTGGGGTGCACCTGCAGGGACAACGCCCGGGCGGCGCTCAGCAGCTTCATCAGGAAGGGCAGCCGGTCACCGAACTCGGCACGCGAGCACTCCCCCAGCACCGACGGGTCCGCCGCGATCACCTCGTCCAGCCCGATGCCGTCGACCGTCGCCGGCCCGGCGGGATGTGCGCCGAGCCAGTACTCGGCGAAGGGCTTCGCGGTCGGTGCCTCCCCCAGGAGCGTCGGGATGCGGTCGGACGTCCCCCAGGCGTAGTTCTTGTCGGATCCGCGCAGGACGTGCATCGGTGGATATCCTTCCTCGGCCAATCGGGTCTCCGGCGATCAGGAGACCACCACACCCTCGATTCCACCACGTCCCGCTCCGTCCGCAAGTCGCGACCGTCCGGCCCGCCGGAGCCATCCGCGGGGCACGGCGTCCGAACCGTACGCGGAACCGTCGACCTCAATACCCTAGGGGGTATGTGCTACGGTGGCGGCACTGTTCACCTGAAGGGGATGACCATGGCCACGCTGCAGCTGACAGCAGACAACTTCGAAGAGACGGTGCTCCGCGAGGGCATCACGTTCGTGGACTTCTGGGCCGCATGGTGCGGCCCGTGCCGCGCCTTCGCGCCGGTGTTCGAGAAGGCGTCGGAGGCGCACCCGGACCTGCGATTCGGC
This sequence comes from Raineyella sp., assembly GCF_034933565.1. Classification (NCBI taxonomy): domain Bacteria; kingdom Bacillati; phylum Actinomycetota; class Actinomycetes; order Propionibacteriales; family Propionibacteriaceae; genus Raineyella; species Raineyella sp. Next base: position 16,242 of record NZ_JAYFNG010000036.1, on the reverse strand, counting down.
AAGGTCGACACCGAGGCCGAGCAGGGCCTCGCGATGGCCGCCCAGATCTCCTCGATCCCGACGCTGATGGCCTTCCGGGACGGGATCCTGGTGTTCCGTCAGGCGGGTGCCCTGCCGGCGAAGACGTTCGACGAGCTGCTCGCCGCCGTGGAGGCCCTGGACATGGACGACGTCCGCGCCCAGATCGCCGCCGAGCAGACCGAGCACGCCGACGAACCCACCGACGCCTCCACCCGGGCCTGACGGCGACCGCGGCTACCGGACGACGACCTGCGGCAACCGCTCCCAGTCCGTCATCGGCAGCAGGTCGCGATCGAGATCGATCTGACCGGCTGCCGCCAGCATGGTCCGCAGCGTCGGGTCGTCGAGGGCCTCAGGTCCCTCGCACTCGGTGTAGTACTCGGTCACGAACCGGGTGAGGAGATCGGGAGCGGGGTCCCCCTGCTGATCGAGGCGGATCAGGAACATCCCGGGGACCCGCCCCACCCCCGGCTGCAGCTGCGGCTGGGTGAAGGACATCGGCAGCAGCCGGGCGCCGCGGCGTCCGTAGAACCGGAGCCGGGCCACCGGATCGCCGGTGCTCGGGGTCGCCGGCCACACCCGTGGGTCATCGACCTCGGCCAGGACGACCGCCCCCGGACCGGACTCCACCCGCGAGCGGGAGACATCGTCCAGCAGGACCGATCCGATCCCGCCACCACGCGCCTGGGACGACACGGCGAGATAGGACAGCAGCAGCACCTCGCCGCCGACGAACCGCTCGCACAGGTGGATGCCGAGCGGATGGCCGTCGCGCAGCACGACTCCGGAGGGCGCCGGATCGGCACCCGCGTAGACGCGCAGCACTTCGCCGATGCTGAGCAGCTCCTCCGGGCGGAACGACGGCCGCAGCAGTTCGTCGTACACCTCGATGATCCCAGCGGTGGTGAGCGCGGCGAGCGGAAGGACGTCGGCGGCGACCTCCCCTGTCGGGCCATCAAGGTCCCTCGCCGGCGCCGGATCCACCGAGGGATCGACCGGGGTGGTGAGATCCTGTGTGGCGGCACGGGCCGGGGTCTCGGGCGGGTTCACAACATCGGTCCTTCCGTCGGGGCTCCCCTCCACTGTGCCAGCCCCCGCAGACAGCGACCGCCGCTCGGGCGGGCGGACCGGCGCGGCCGGCGGTGTCAGGCGGCCGTACGGACGTACGTCAGCAGAGCGGCCCCGGAGGCGTCGCTGATCGTCAGCGTGTCCCCGACGACGCCCCAGTGTGCGGCGGCCTCCAGGGTCTGCAGATAGTGCGCCTCCTGGGCCATCACCGTCTGCGGTTCGCAGGCCATCATGGTGGAGGCGAGCGGGGAGATCTTCAGGGTGTCACCGGTCGCCGTGGCGGCGCCGAAGTAGCGGTTGCAGCCGCCGGAACCGGCGATCTTCCCGTCGGGGGCGAAGACGGCGGTGACCTCGGGGGTCGCCGCGACGGGCTCGCCGCGCAGGGTGGTGAGCCGCCAGGTGGGCCCGACCAGGGCGGCGGTGTCACCGGCCGCACTACAGCCGAGCACCGGCAGCACCGCGAGCAGGGTGGCAGCCAGGATACGGAGCTTCATCTCAGTGTCCTTCCGGGGTACGGGGAGGGGCGCCGGGCGTCCGGGACGCCCTGGGGCCCCAGCGCTGGTCGGCGACGGCCGGCCGGCGGGACTGCACGATCGTGCCGAGCACGGCGAGGACGACCACGGCCGCGGCCCACCACGGGGATGCCGCGACGGCGTCCCACACGCCGCCCGGGGTCAGCTGGCCGACGCCGAGGCGACCGAACAGCAGCAGCAGGGCCCCGACCATCGCCACCGCCCCCACCACCGCGGCGAACACGGTGAGCAGCAGCCGCGGCAACTCGGTGGCGAGCGCGACCACCGCCAGTCCGATCGCGGCGGCCAGGCCGATCACCCCGGCCCAGGGATCGGGCGCACCGAGGATCGCCGCCAGCAGCGCGCCGAGGCTGAACCCCATCGACCCGACCGACAGCACCACGGCCAGCGCATAGAACGCGTACGCCAGGGAGCCGAGGAAGAGCGCGCCCAGAAGCGCGCCGATCCACCCGCCCGGGCCGGTGAACGGCGGCTGGCCGGTCACCGAGGCGGCGACCTCCGCGCCGAGGACGAACCCGACGAACCCGCCCCAGACCGCGAGCAGGGCGCGCAGTGCCGCTCCGCCGCGGAAGCAGAACAGGGCTCCGGCGATGAGCGTGACCAGCCCGACGACCCCGGCGGTCATGACCGGCTCAGACCGCGCCGACGGCCGGGTTGCGCATGATGGAACAGGCTGATGACGGTCAACACGGCGATCCCGAGCACCACGTCTCAGCCGGTCCTCTTCATCGTGACGGCGGTTGCAGCCATCGTCGTCCCCCTTCGCTCGTCCCCGATGCTCCAGTATCCGTCATGGCGCCCGCGGGCGGGATCCCCCTCGGCGGGTGATCCCGCCGAGGGGTCCGTCGCCGTCACGCACCCCCTGACAACGGTCCGGAACCGGCGTTGGATGGTCCCATGAAGAAGCTCATCAACGCTCCCGACGACGTCGTCGCCGAGGCATTGCGCGGCTTCGGGGCCGCGTACGCCGGCCGGGTCCGGGTCGACCACGAGCTGGCCACCGTCTACCGCGCCGAGCCGCCGCTGCTCGGGACCGTCGGACTGGTGTCCGGCGGCGGGTCGGGGCACGAACCGCTGCACGCCGGGTACGTGGGGCACGGGATGCTGTCCGCCGCGTGCTGCGGACAGGTGTTCACCTCCCCGGTGCCCGACCAGGTGCTCGCCGCGACCCGGCGGGTCGACGCCGGGGCCGGGGTGCTGCACCTGGTGAAGAACTACACCGGCGACGTGATGAACTTCGAGATGGCCGCGGAACTGGCCGCCGAGGAGGGCCGCGTCGAGATCGCCACCGTCGTACTGGACGACGACGTGGCCGTACGTGACTCGACCTGGACCGCGGGCCGGCGCGGCACCGGCGCCACGGTGTTCGCCGAGAAGCTGGCCGGGGCGGCGGCCGAGGAGGGCCGTCCCCTCGCCGACGTCGCGGATGTCGCCCGGCGGGTGAACGAGAACGCCCGCAGCATGGGCATGGCGCTGACCCCGTGTACCCCGCCGAGCGCCGGGAGGCCGACCTTCACCCTGGCCGACAACGAGATGGAGATGGGCATCGGCATCCACGGTGAGCCGGGCCGGGCCACCGTCCCGCTGGCCCCCGCCGCCGAGATCGCTGAGCAGTTGCTGGCGCCGATCCTCGACGACCTGCCCTTCACCCGGGGCGATGCCGTGCTGGCCCTGGTCAACGGCATGGGCGCCACCCCACTGCTCGAGCTCTACCTGATGTACGGCGAGGTGGCCGCCATCCTCGAGGCGCACGGCATCCGGGTGGTCCGACAGCTGGTCGGCAACCACATCACCTCCCTCGACATGGCCGGCTGCTCGGTGACCCTGCTGCGGGCCGACGACGAGCTCGTCCGGCTCTGGGACGCCCCGGTGGACACGCCCGCGCTGCGGTGGGGGCGGTGAGCCCGGTGGCCAACAGCTCCACCCCGCAGACGCTCACCGTCGAGGGACTGACCGCCTGGTTGCACGCGTACGCGGCACTGATCGCCGAGCACGAGGACGAACTGACCGAGCTCGACGCGGCCATCGGCGATGCCGACCACGGCACCAACATGGCCCGCGGGATGACGTCGGTGACGGCCCTGCTCGCCAAGCGGACCTTCGGGACCCTCGACGCGCTGGCGAAACAGGTCGGGATGGCGCTGGTGAGCTCGGTCGGTGGCGCCGCGGGCCCGCTGTACGGGACGTTCTGGCTGCGCTTCGCCCAGCCGTTGGCCGGGCTGACCGAGGCCGATGCGGGCCGGGTCGGCCTCGCCCTGCACGCCGGGGTCGACGGCATCCGGCAACGCGGCCGGGCCGAGCCGGGTGACAAGACGATGCTCGACGCCCTCCTGCCGGCCCTCGACGCGTACGACGCAGCGGTCGCCGACGGCGCGGGCCTCGCCGACGCCCTGGTGGCGGCCGCCGACCGGGCCGACGACGGCTGTGCCGCCACTGTCCCGCTGGTCGCCCACCGGGGCCGGGCCAGCTACCTGGGCGAACGCAGCGTCGGCCACCAGGACCCCGGCGCGACCAGCGCGGCGCTGCTGCTGCGCGCCGCCGTCAGGTGAGCGTGGCCATCGGATGAGCGTCGCCGTCGGATGAGCACAGGACGTACGTCCCGATGATCGGGATCGTGGTGGTGTCGCACAGCCGGCCGCTGGCCGAGGCGGCAGTCGCGCTGGCGACCTCGATGGTGCCCACCGACGGGCCGGTCATCCGGATCGCCGCCGGGATCAACGCTCCGCCGGCGCCGGGGCACGAAACGTACGCGCAGGAGACGTACGGCCACGAGACGTACGGGCACGACGCGTACGGCACCGATGCCACCGCCGTGGCCGCGGCGCTCACCGAGGCGGCCTCCCTCGACGGCGTACTGGTGCTGATGGACATCGGTTCGTCGGTGCTGAGCGCGCAGCTGGCCGTGGAGCTGCTCGGGCCCGAGGCGGCGACCCGGGTGGCGCTGTGCAGCGCCCCGCTGGTCGAGGGGCTGGTCGCCGCGGTCGTGACGGCCGCCGGCGGCGCCGATCTGCCGCGGGTGGCGGCCGAGGCCCGGGCCGGTCTACGGGCCAAGCAGGAGCTGCTGGACGACACCGCCCCACGCACCGACACTGCCCCACTCACCGGCGACGGGCCCGCGTCGGAGCCCCGGCACGTCCCCGCGACGGCCACGCTCTCCCGCGACGTCGCGGTGACCAGCCCGCTCGGCCTGCACCTGCGCTCGGTCGCCCGGTTGGTCGCGCTGGTCGGGTCGTACGCCGCGGACGTCCGGCTCGCCGACCCGGCGCGCGGCAACGGACCGGTCGACGCGACCAGCATCACCGACGTCCTCGCCCTGGCCGCCGGACCGGGCGACACCCTGCGCGTGGAGGCCACCGGCCGCCAGGCCCGGGAGGTGCTCGAGGCGATCGCCGCCTCCGCCGTCACCGGCTTCGGTGATCTCGAGGAGCCCGGCCCGGACCGGATGCCGGCGACCGATGCCGCCGATGAGGGCACCCGGGCGGACCGTTCGACGTAGCATCAGGCATGAAGAGCAGCCAGTCCAGCCACGACATCCGTGAGCAGATCGCCCGGCAGGCGTACGAGGCACTCGGGCCGAGCCCCAGTCAGAAGGCCGTGCTCCAGGTCCAGTGCAACTCGGCGCACCACCTGGCGGCCGTGTACGAGACGGACGCCGGCCGGGTCTATCACTCACAACTCCACTCCAAGGCCCACGGGCGCAAGGACTACGTCGACCTGGGCCACCACGCCTCCCAGCTCGGGGTCGACTGGTACGACCTGCTGGACGCCGTTCCGGGCGCCGACGTCCCGGACGACCTTCCCGCCGGCTGCGAATGCGGCCCCTACACCCTGTCCCGCGACCAGCTGGTCCAGCAGATCGCCGACGGCGAGACCAGGGTGATCGTCGAATAGGCCGCCGGCCCACGTCGCCGGCCCCCCGGTCGGCACCCACCGCCCGGGGGGCCGGTGTCGACCCGCCCCGAGCCGGTGCCGACCGGGTCGGGCCCCCGTCGGCCGTACCGGCACGGACACCCGGGTGGAACAATTGAGCCGGGCCCCGACGGGGGCCCGATCAAGACTTCCGAACCAAGGACCTGCGATGACCATCGGTCTCATCGTCCTCATCACCGTCGTGATCCTGGCCCTCATCCTGCTGTCGGCCGCGATCCGCGTCATCCCCGAGTACCAGCGCGGCGTCGTGTTCCGCCTGGGTCGCGTACGTCCCGTCTACCCGGCCGGCCTGAGGCTCCTGATCCCATGGGTGGACCGGCTCGTCCGGGTGGACCTGCGCGTCATCACCCACACCATCCCGACCCAGGAGATCATCACCAACGACAACGTCTCCGCCCGGGTGAACGCCGTGGTGCTCTTCCGCGTCATCGACCCGGCGAAGGCGATCCTCGAGGTCGAGCAGTTCCAGGTCGCCACCTCCCAGATCGCCCAGACCACCCTGCGATCCCTGCTCGGCCGGGTCGACCTGGACCGGCTGCTGGCCCACCGCGAGGACCTCAACGTCGACCTGCGCGCCCGGATGGACGAGCGGACCAAGCCCTGGGGCGTCGAGGTGCGGGTCGTGGAGATCAAGGACGTCGAGCTGCCCGAGGGCATGCAGCGCGCGATGGCGCGGCAGGCCGAGGCCGAGCGGGAACGCCGCGCCAAGGTGATCAACGCCCACGGCGAGCTGCAGGCCTCGGCCGAGCTGCGCAAGGCCGCCGAGACGCTGTCCGCCAGCCCCGCCTCGATCCAGCTGCGCTACCTGCAGACCCTGCTCGAGGTCGGCGCCGACCACAACTCCACGATCATCTTCCCGATGCCGATCGATCTCTTCCGCCCCTTCCTCGAGGCGGTCCGGCCGGCCCCGACCGTCGGGTTCGCGCCGAGTCGCGGTGCGGAGACCACCGAGGAGGTGCCGGCGGTCCCGGTCACCCCGGAGGCGACGGACCCCGACAGCCCCGTACGCCCGCCGAGCCCCGACCGTGTCGACAGCCCCGGGGCGTACGACATCTGAGCCATCTGAGCCCGGTCCGAGGAGGCGACCGGAGCCCCTTGTGGGCCACGTCACACCGGCCTAGCGTGGTGACCGAGGGCGGGCGGGTGTCCACCCTCGGTCGCCGGCCATCGGCAACCCGGCCCTCCGGCCCCCGACCTTCCGGATTCCGTCCTGCAGGAGGAACTCATGAAGGCGAAACTCATCGGCGCGGCAGCCGTCCTGGCCGCTGTGCTGCTGGCCCTGTCCGGGTGCGGCGGCGGCTCGGGCGGCTACGGCTCCAACGGTGGCACCTCGGGCGGCGGCTACGGGACGACCACCCCGGCGGGTCCGTCCGCCGGCGCCAGCTCATCGGTGCAGACCGTCGCCGGCCTGAAGACCGCGCAGACCTCGCTCGGCACGATCGTCGTCAGCGACACCGGCATGACGGTCTACCAGTACACGAAGGACGTGAAGGGCGCCGGCACGAGCGCCTGCACCGGAGGCTGCCTCAAGGCCTGGCCGCCCGTCCTGACCACCAGCGACACCCCGAGCCTGCAGGGGATCACCGGCACGGTCGGCACCATCACCGCGAACGGCGGCAAGCAGGTCACCCTCAACGGCCTGCCGCTGTACTACTGGGCCTCCGACGCGGCCCCGGGTGACGTCACCGGTCAGGGCGTGCAGGGCGTCTGGTACGTCGTCGCCCCGGACGGTTCCATGGTGACGACGACCAAGTGACGAGGTGATCAGGACCACGTGACGAGGTGATGAGAACCACGTGAGGCGCGGACGCCCCCGCACGGTGACGCCCCCGCGTGAGGTGTCCCGACGACCCGGTCACCGCCAGGACACCTCGGCACCCGGAACCGGGAGCCGAAACCTGTTGACATCCATCAGGGCCCGTCGTATTTTTATGGAAACGTTCCCATGGGAACGTTTCCACCACTCAAGGACGAGGGGAGCGGGCAATGTCAGCGCGCCAGGCGGTCACCATCCGCGATGTCGCACGCCGAGCGGGCGTGTCCGTCTCCACCGCATCCCGTGTCCTCTCGCACGCCGGCCGGACCTCGCCGACCTCGGAACGATCGGTCCATGAGGCGGCCGAGGCGCTCGGCTTCCGTGTCAATGCCCAGGCACGCGCGCTGCGGGCACAGCGGACGAACACCATCGGCCTGCTCATCTCGGACGTCCGCAACCCATTCTTCGGGGAGTTGGCCCATGCCATCGAACAATCGGCCCTTCATGCCCACTACGCGACGCTGCTCGGCAATGCGAACGAGGACCTGGCCCAGCAGGATCGCTACGTCCAGACGCTGCGCTCACTGCGGGTCGACGGCGTCATCCTCGCCCCGCAGGACGGTGGCAGCTCGGCGGTGCAGGATCTGATCGACGACGCCATCCCCACCGTCTTCGTGGACCGTACGGTCGCCGGCATCGACAACCCGTCGGTCACCTCCGACCCGAGCACGGGGATCCGGCAGGCGGTCCGGCACCTGTCCGGGTGCGGTGATCGTCGGGTCGGTTACATCGCCGGGCCCCAGTCGACCTCCACCGGTCAGGAACGACTGGCGATCTACCGCGAGGAGGCGGCCCGGGCCGGGTTCGACCCGTCCACCGAGCTGATCCACTTCGGCGATTTCCAGCAGGCCTCCGGTGAGGAGGGCGCCAAGCGCCTGCTCACCGCCGGTGTCGAGGCGATCTTCGCCGCCGACTCGCCGATGGCGATGGGTGCCCTGGTCGCCTGCCGGGAACGCGGGCTGCGGCCCGGCGCCGACCTCGACCTCGTCGGCTTCGACGACATCGCCCTGTTCCGGCACACCGACCCGCCGCTGACGGTGGTCAGCCAGGACATCCCGCTGCTCGGCGCGACCGCTTTCGCCCTGCTCCAACAGGTGATGGACGGTGACCACCCGGCATCGGTCCGCCTGCCGACGGCCCTGGTGGTCCGCCGCTCGACCCGCCAGCCCGACACCGGCACCTGACCCGGTCCGGGGCGCCCGCCCCGACCGCTGCCCTCGCACTCCCCCTTTTCCGCTCCCACTGCTCCAGGAGGCAGCCATGCCGGACCCGACCCCGGTCCTCAGCCTCGATCGCGTCAGCAAGCGATTCGGCCCCATCACCGTCGTCGACGAGGTGTCGGTCGACCTCTACCCCGGCAGGGTCACCGCCCTGCTCGGGGAGAACGGCGCCGGCAAATCGACCCTGATCAAGATGATGTGCGGCGTCTACCAGCCCGACGGCGGGCGGATCCTCGTCGACGGCCGGCAGACGACGATCCCCGACACCCGGGTGGCCGAGGCCCACGGCATCGCGACGATCCACCAGGAACTCAATCTCGCCCCCAACCTCAGCGTCGCCGAGAACGTGATGCTCGGGCGCACCCCCGCGTCCTTCGGCCTGGTCCGCCCCGGTGAGATGAAGCGGCGGGCCAAGGCCGCCCTGGACCGGATCGGCCTGGACGTCGACCTCGACCGCCCGGTCGGCACCCTCGGCGTCGCCCGCCAGCAACTGGTCGAGATCGCCAAGGCGCTGGCCGTCGACGCCCGGATCCTGATCCTCGACGAGCCGACCGCGGCCCTGACCGGCCGGGAGATCAGCCAGCTCTTCGAGGTCGTCGAGGAGCTCCGCGCCAAGGGCGTGGCGATGGCCTTCATCTCCCACCACCTCGACGAGATCGCCGAGATCGGTGACTCCGTCACGGTGCTGCGCGACGGCAGGTTCGTCGGCCGGGTCCCGGCCAGCACGCCCGAGGACGAGCTGATCCGGATGATGGTTGGGCGCGACATCGACGAACAGTTCCCGCGCCGTCCGGCGCCGCCCGGCGACGTCCTGCTGAAGGTCGACGGCCTCACCGCCCCCGGCCGGTTCACCGACGTCGGGTTCGAGGTCCGGGCCGGAGAGGTGCTCGGCATCGCCGGGCTGGTCGGGGCCGGCCGTACGGAGGTGCTGCGCGCCATCGCCGGAGCCGACGACTACACCTCCGGGACCATCCACCTGCAGGGCCAGCGCCTGCCCCGGGGCCGCGTGGCCCAGGCGATCTCGCTGGGCATCGGCCACGTGCCGGAGGACCGCAAGGCGCAGGGCCTGGTGCTGGGCGGGACGGTCGAGGAGAACCTCGGCTACGCCACGCTGTGGTCCACCGGCCACGCTGGCCTCGCCGACCGGCGGGGCCAGCGGCAACGCGCGGCCGATGTGGCGAAGCAGCTCCGCGTCCGCTTCGCCTCCTTGGACCAGCCCGTACGCGATCTGTCCGGCGGCAACCAGCAGAAGGTCGTCTTCGGCCGCTGGGTGCAGGCCCACTCCCGGGTGCTGCTCCTCGACGAGCCGACCCGAGGTGTCGATGTCGGCGCCAAGGTCGAGATCTACGAACTCATCAACCGGATCACCGACAACGGTGGAGCCGTCGTGATGGTGTCGAGCGAACTGCCCGAGGTGCTCGGCATGAGCGACCGCATCGTGGTGATGAGCCGCGGACGGGTCGCCGGAGAACTACCGGTGGCCCAGGCCACCCAGGACAACGTCATGGCGCTCGCCGTCAGCGCCGTCGAACCCGACAGGAAGGCATCATGACCACCGTCACCGCCACGCCCGAGACCAGAAGCACCGTCGGCCACCGGATCAGCCAGTTCGTCCTGAACAACGGCGCGCTGGTCGGGCTGGTCGTCCTCTGCCTCGCACTCTTCATCGCCACGCCCCGCTTCCTCACCCTGGCCAACATCATCAACGTCGGCATCCAGGCGGCAGTGGTCGCGATCCTGGCCTTCGGCATGACGTTCGTCATCGTCACCGCCGGCATCGACCTGTCGGTCGGGTCGGTCGCCGCCCTCGGCGCGATGACCTCGGCGTTCATGTTCTCCAAGGTGGGTCTGCCCGGCTGGACCACGCTGCTGATCGGCCTGCTCGTCGGGCTCCTCGCCGGCGCCGTCTCCGGCCTCGGCATCGCGTACGGCAGGCTGCCGGCGTTCATCGCCACGCTGGCGATGATGTCGGTGGCCCGCGGCCTCACCCTGGTCGTCTCCGACGGCACCCCGATCAAGACCTCCCCGGCCGTCAACGCGATGGGCGGCGACCTGGTCTTCCTCCCGGTCCCCATCCTGATGATGGCGCTGGCCGGCGTGGTCTGCTGGTTCGTGCTCAACCGTACGGTGATGGGCCGGTCGATGTACGCGATCGGCGGCAACACCCAGGCCGCCCGGCTGTCCGGCCTGCCGGTCCGCAAGGTGCTGGTCACCGTGTACGGCCTGTCCGGGCTGTTCGCCGGTCTCGCCGGCATGGTGCTCGCCGGTCGGCTCAGCTCCGCCCAGCCCCAGGCCGGCGTGTCGTACGAGCTGGACGCCATCGCGGCCTGTGTGATCGGCGGCGCCTCGCTCGCCGGCGGCTCCGGGCGGGCCTCCGGCACGCTCGTCGGCGCCATCCTGCTCGCCGTCATCCGCAACGGCCTCAACATCCTCAACGTGTCCTCGTTCTGGCAGCAGGTCGTGATCGGCCTGGTCATCGCACTGGCCGTCGGCTTCGACGTGCTCCGCAACCGGAAGACGGACTGACCCCTGCGGGACGGTCGCTGTCCCTCCACGGCATGCCCGCTGTCCGGGCCCACCTCGTCGTCCCCTGTCCGGATCCCCCTGTCGGTCCACCTCTTCGTGTCACCCCACCTGTCACCATCACCCAGCTATCACCATCACCATCACCCAGAAGGGAAACAACGATGTTCACCTCATGGAAGAAGGCCCTGGCCGTCGGCGCCGTGCTCGCCCTCAGCGTCGGCGGGACGGCCGCCTGCAACCGCGGCACCCAGTCGGCGCCGGGCGCCGGCACCGGCGCCAGCAGCGGCAAGGTCGTCCTTGCGCTGTCGACCCAGACCAACCCGTTCTTCATCCAGCTGCGCGACGGGGCGACCGCCAAGGCCAAGGAGCTGGGCGTCCAGCTCGACGTCCAAGACGCCTCCGACGATCCCGCCACCCAGGTCAACCAGCTGAACAATGCGGTGACCGCGGGCGCCAAGGTCGTCATCGTCAACCCGACCGACTCCGACGCCGTCACGCCGGCGGTGAAGGCGCTCAACACTGCCAAGATCCCGGTCATCGCCGTCGACCGCGGGGTGAACAACGCCCAGGTCGCCTCGTTCATCTCGTCGGACAACGTCGCCGGCGGCAAGCAGGCGGCGGACGCCCTGGCGAAGGCCATCGGGGAGAAGGGCGACGTGATCCTCCTGCAGGGCATCCCCGGGTCCTCGGCATCCCGTGACCGTGGCCAGGGCTTCACCGACGGCATCAGCGCCTACCCGAACATCAAGGTGGTCGCCAAGCAGACCGCCAGCTTCGACCGGGCCAAGGCCCTCGACGTGGCGACGAACCTGATGCAGGCCAATCCGAATGTGAAGGCGATCTTCGCGGAGAACGACGAGATGGCGCTCGGTGCCATCGAGGCGCTCGGTGCGAAGGCGGGCAAGGACGTCAAGGTCGTCGGTTTCGACGGCACTGCTGACGGCCTCGCGGCGATCCAGAAGGGCACCCTGGCCGCCACCATCGCCCAGCAGCCCGCCCAGCTCGGCTCGCTGGCGGTCGAGCAGGCCAAGACCCTGCTGGACGGTGGCCAGGCGACGGCCCAGATCCCCGTCCCGGTGGTGACCGTGACCACGGCGAATCTCGCGGACTTCAAGAAGTGACCGGATCACCCGGCCGGATCGTCGTGGTCGGCTCCATCAATGCCGACCTGATGATCCGGGTCGACCGCCACCCGCTGCCCGGCGAGACCGTCCCGGGCAGCGGGGGGTCGATCTCCCCCGGCGGCAAGGGCGCCAACCAGGCGGTCGCGGCGGCCCTGCTCGGCGGGCAGGTCGCCATGGTGGGCGCCGTCGGTGACGACGCGTACGCCGCGCCGGCGCTCCACCACCTGCGGTCCGGCGGGGTCGATCTCAGTCGGGTCCGTACGGTCGAGGGGGCCACCGGCCTGGCCGTGGTGATGGTCGACGCCCACGGGGAGAATGCGATCATCGTCGTGCCCGGCGCCAACGCCACGGTCGACGCGGCAGCCGTCACGACAGCCGCCGACACGGTGGCCTCGGCCGACATCGTCGTCCTGCAGGGCGAGGTGCCGCCCGACGGCATCGAGACCGCGGCGGCGCTCACCACCGGGCGTCTGCTGGTCAACCTCGCCCCGGCGATCACGGTCGACGCCGCGGTGCTGCGGCGGGCCGATCCGTTGGTGGTCAACGAGCACGAGGGCGCCCAGGCGTTCCGGCTGCTCTCGCCCGGGACGGACGTCCCGACCGACCACGAGACGCTGGTCAGCGCTGTCCGGGACCGGGGCGTGGCATCGGTGGTGATGACGCTCGGCGCCGCCGGCGCACTGCTCGCCGACGCCGAGGGCGTACGCCGCGTCCCGTCGCCACGCGTCGCTGTCGTCGACTCGACCGGTGCCGGCGACGCCTTCGTCGGGGCGCTGGCCGTACGGTTGGCGGCCGGCGACGACCTCGACGCCGCCGCGGCACTGGCCGCCAGGGTCGGGGCGTACGCCTGCACCGGCGTGGGCGCCCAGCCCTCCTACCCCGACGCCCGGGACCGCCTACCCGGCTGACCCGGCCGCGGGCCGGTCACTCTCCCCCACCCGTGACCGGCCCGCAGGCCACCCTCGTCCATGCTGGAAGGAGCCGTCATGAAGAACCACGGCCTGCTCAACCCCGACCTCAACCGGGCGGTCGCCCGCCTCGGGCACACCGACGTGGTGGTGGTGGCCGACTGCGGGTTGCCCGTCCCGCCGCACGTGCCGGTCATCGACCTGGCGTTGGTGTTCGGGATCCCGCGCTTCACCGAGGTCCTCGATGCCCTGCTCGCCGAGATCGAGGTGGAGGGAGCGACGGTGGCCGACGAGATCCGCGACTCACCCGCCCATCCCTGGATCACCTCCCGCCTCGCCCCGCCGGCGGTCCCGCTGCGCTACGTCGCGCACGAGGACCTGAAGTGCGCGGTCGGCACGGCGGCCTTCGTCGTGCGCACCGGTGAGACCACGCCGTACGCGAACGTCCTGCTGCGCTGCGGGGTCCCGTTCTGATCCGCCCCCCGGCTCCATTTGGGTCCGACCAGGGCCCAGTCCGGTCCGATCCGGATCGGTCCTGATCCGGCTCAGGTCCGTTCTGATCCGAAGCCCGGACCCGTTCTGACCCGAGGCCCGGACCCATTCTGACCCAACCCCATGCTCAGGTCCGACCCGGACCGGGCCGACGCCTCACCACGGACCTCTCACTCCGCCATCGGCACCACGCAGACCAGGCACGGCGCCTCGCGGGCCACCCGGTCAGCGGTCGAGCCGAGCACCGCACGGACGAAACCGCCGTGCCCACGCGAGCCGATCACCAGCACCCGCACCGGCTGTGTCCGGGCCAGGGTCACCAGAGCATCGGCGGCATCCTCGCCGGTCAGCGACAGGAACTCGGTGTCCGGCACCCCGAGGGCGGTGGCGGCCGGGACCAGGATCTCCTCGGCCTCCTCGGCCTGGCGGCGTTCGGCCATCTCTTCGAACGCGCCCTCAGCGGCGACCCGGCGCGGCGCCGCCACCGTGGCCAGCGCCAGGGGCAGATCGCGGGCCAGCAGCGGCACCACGGCCGCACCGGCCCGGACGGAGCGCTCCGAGCCGTCCACGCAGACCACCACCGGGCCGACCGGCGGCACCGGGACGTCCTCACCGCCCACCAGCACCGGGCAGGGCGCATGCCGCACCAGGTGGTCCGACACCGACCCGAGCACGAGGCGGGCGGCGCCGCCGAGGCCACGGGTGCCGGCAATGACGAGACTGGCCCCCACCGCCACCAGGTGGTCGACGACGGCCGGACCAGGCGCCCCCATCAGTACCTCGGCGGCGTCAGGCTCCAGTCCCAGCTGCCGGGCGGCCTGGGTCACGATCGTGTGGCCGATATCGATGGCCTGCTCACGGGCGGCGACCAGGTCAGTGGCGGTCAAGCCGGTGGTGAACGCACCGCCGGGCATCGGCCCCGGCATCCCCGGATCGATGACGATGTCCGGCACCACCGTGACGATCCGGACCGACCACCGTCCGCGGTCGAGCAGGGACAGGCCCGCCCGGATGGCGTCCAGCGAGACCGGCGAACCGTCGGTGCAACAGACCACGATGTCGCTCATGACGACCTCCTCGTCGCAGGGTGTCTCCCGGCCGGACGGTCCCGGCCGAGTCCCGTCCCGACCACGGTAGCCCGAACGGCGCCCCCTCGGGTCGCCCCACACGTTCCACCCCACGGATCGGCCCGACTCACGTTCGGGGCCCCACGCGTTCCGACCCCACGGATCGGCCCGACACACGTTCTGGGCCCCACGCGTTCCGACCCCACACGTTCCGCCCGATCCCGTCGACAGACACCGTGTCGCGCCGTACGTTGGATCCAATCCCGTGGGTCCGGCGCCCGGCCGGACCGCCCGTGCCTGGAGGCATCATGGACGCACCCGTCCCCGGCTCCCCCCTCGTTCCCGAGACGATGCGGGCCTACGGCTTCACCCGCTACGGCGGCCCTGAGGTCCAGGGATACTTCACCGCCCCGGTGCCCTCCCCCGGCCCGGGGCAGCTGTTGGTGAAGGTCCACACCTGCGGTCTCAACCCGGCCGACATCAAGGTCCGGTCAGGTCGACGGGCCGGGGTGTTCGACGTGGTCTTCCCGATGGCGATGGGACGCGAGGTGGCCGGCACGGTGGTGGCACTCGGCACCGACGCGGCCGGCTTCACCGTCGGGCAGGCGGTGTTCGGCAGTCCCAGCGCCGGGATCGGCGGCCTGGCCGAGTACGCACTCCTCGATGCCGACGCGGCGGCCCCCGTCCCTTCGGGGTTGTCGCTGGAGCAAGCGGCCGGAGTGCCGGTGGCGGTGGGCACGACGCTGGACGTCTTCGACCACCTCATCCTCTCCCCCGGGGACGTCTTCGTCGTGATCGGCGCCGGAGGTGGGGTCGGCTCGGTCACGTGCCAACTCGCGGTCGCCCGCGGCCTGCGGGCGGTGGGCGTCGCCTCGGCCGCGAAACACGACCTGGTGACCGGGCTCGGCGCGGTGGCGGTGACCAGCGGAGAGGGCTGGGTCGAGCGGGTCCGCGCCGCGGCGGGTGGACCGGTGACAGCACTGCTCGACATGGTCGGTGGCGAGGTCCTGCACGAGGCTCTCGACCTGTGCGGCGACGAGACCCAACTGGTGAGCATCGCCGACCCGGTCCAGGCCGGCACCGTCGGCGGCAGTGGTGTGGCCCGTCGTCGGACGAGCGAGGCGTACGCCGCCGCCGCACGGCTCCTGCTGGACGGGGCGGTCAGCCCGCTGATCCGCGTCGAGCCGTTCTCCCGCGCCGCCGAGGCGTACACCGAGATCGAACGCGGCCACGTCGCCGGCAAGATCATCGTGACCCTCGACGAGGACTGACCCGGGGCCCGGTCCTGGTCGGGAGGCCGCAGTTCGGCGGTCCCTCGACCGGCGGACTGCCGGGGGTTCCTCATAACTGCCGGTGGTTCCTCATACCGGCCGTTCCTCGGCCGGGGGCCCTTCGGTTGGTAGGTGCCCGGCGGGCGGGTGGGTTGTCGAAGGGGCGGGGGATACCCGTCGGTCTGTGCGGGGTGTGGGGGGCTGTTGTGTAGATGCCGGTCGTGTAAATGCAGAGGTCGTGTAAATGCAGAGTGGGCCGCTACCCC
>NZ_JAYFNG010000035.1:0-37989 GCF_034933565.1 Raineyella sp. | reverse complement strand
GGGGGGGGGGCGGCCTGCGGTGTCCCAGGGCGGCCGACGGTCAGAACAGAGCGTTCGCCAGGTCGCGGCGCGCCTTCGCCAGCGCGGGGTCGGCCGGGTCCAGCGTCTCGAACAGGTCCAGCAGTCGGCGCCGCAGCGGGTCCCGGTCGTCACCGACAGTGGTCCGGATCAGCCCGATGATCAGCGCGAACGCTTCCGCGGGACGGCCCTGGACCATCGCAAGGTCCGCGGCATCCAGCACTGCGGTGCCGTCCTGCGGGTCCGCGCTGAGCCGGGCGCCGACGGCGGCCGGGTCGAGCTGCCCGGCCCGGGCCCACAGACCGGCCTGGGCCTTACCGGTACGGGCGTCGGCGTCGGCGGGGTTCGCCCGCAGCAGCGCGTCGAAAGCCTCCTCGGCGGCGGCGAAGTCCCCCCGGGCCACGGCGTCGTCCGCTGCGGCGTAGCGGACGTCACGGACCGGTGCCGCCTCCTCCGTGTCATCGGCGACGGTGACCGGCTCGGCGTGACCGGCGATCCCGTTGGCAAGAGCCGCCTGGAGCAGCTGGTCGATCACCGTGACGATCTCGTCGTGCGCCAGCACGCCCTGGAACAGCGGCACGGCCTGACCGG
Organism: Raineyella sp.; assembly: GCF_034933565.1. Taxonomy (NCBI): domain Bacteria; kingdom Bacillati; phylum Actinomycetota; class Actinomycetes; order Propionibacteriales; family Propionibacteriaceae; genus Raineyella; species Raineyella sp. The sequence goes on along the minus strand of NZ_JAYFNG010000035.1, from coordinate 37,380 downwards.
CCAGCAGGCCCATCACGGTCGGAACGGCCTGGACCTGCAGCGCGGCCGCGATCTGCGGATGCGCGTCGCAGTCGACCCGGGCGAGCAGCCAGCGGCCCTGCGCGCCGTTCGCCAGCGCCGCGAGGTCGGCCGAGAGCTGGTCGGCGCCCCGGACCCGGGCCGAGGTCAGTTCCAGCACGACCGGGTACTGCAGGGAACGCCGGATCGTCGCCTCGACGGTCGACTCGTCGACCTCGATGACCCACGAGCTGCGGGTCCCCCGGCGGGTGGCCTCGGCCGCGGTGCCGGCCCCCGGGCCCGTACCGGTCTGCTTCAGGGCGGACAGATCGACGGCATCGGGTCGATTGAAGGTGGAATTGGTCATCGCTGCTCGGTTCTCCTCGTCGTCCACTGCCGGTTCACTGCCTGTTTCACCACTGCCCCGTCCCGTCACCTTCGGGGGTCGCCTGCCCGGCCCAGCCTACTAGGGGCATGATGAACCCATGGCTCACGCACGCGCTGGTCAGCCGGCACTTCCGGAAGACCTCATCAACGTCGACGACGTCCTCTCCGCCTATCACGACATCGTCCCCGACCCGACGGATCCCGACCAGCAGGTCGTCTTCGGCACCTCGGGTCATCGTGGCTCGAGTCTCGACGGGGCGTTCAACGATGCCCACATCGCCGCGATCACCCAGGCGATCGTCGAGTACCGCACCGAACAGGGATTCGTCGGCCCGCTCTACCTCGGCAAGGACACCCATGCACTGTCCCTGCCCGCATGGCGGACGGCGATCGAGGTGCTGGTCGCCAACGGCGTCGATGTCCGGGCCGAACGCGAGGACGAGTACACCCCGACCCCGGCGCTGTCGCGCGCGATCGTGGTGCACAACCGGGACAAGGCCGACACCGAGCCCCCGGCCGACGGCATCGTCGTCACCCCCTCGCACAACCCGCCGCGCGACGGCGGCTTCAAGTACAACCCGCCGCACGGCGGCCCCGCCGACACCGACGCCACCTCGGTCATCGCCGCCCGGGCGAACGCCCTGATCGCCGACCCTGCGCCGATCAAGCGCCTGCCGTACGAGCAGGCGGCCCCGCAGGTCACCCGGTTCGACTACCGCACGCCGTACTGCCACGACCTCGCCAACATCATCGACCTCGACGCGATCCGGACCGCCGGAGTCAGGATCGGGGCCGACCCGATGGGCGGCGCCTCGGTGCAGTACTGGGAGTACATCGCCGAGCACCTCGGTCTGGACCTCACGGTGGTCAACCCCGTGGTGGACCCGACCTGGCGGTTCATGACGCTGGACACCGACGGCAAGATCCGGATGGACTGCTCCTCCCCGAACGCGATGGCGTCGCTGATCCGCAACCGCGACAGGTTCGACCTGTCCACCGGCAACGACGCGGACTCCGACCGGCACGGCATCGTCACCCCCGATGCGGGGCTGATGAACCCCAATGCCTACCTGTCGGTGGCGATCCGGTACCTCTACACGCACCGTCCCCAGTGGCCCGCCGACTGCGGCATCGGCAAGACCCTGGTCTCCTCGTCGATGATCGACCGGGTGGCCGAGGACATCGGGCGCACCCTCGTCGAGGTCCCGGTCGGGTTCAAGTGGTTCGTCCCCGGGCTGAGCGACGGCTCGGTCGGCTTCGGCGGTGAGGAGTCCGCCGGCGCGTCGTTCCTCACCCTGGACGGCAGCACCTGGACCACCGACAAGGACGGCATCCTGCTCGACCTGCTGGCCAGCGAGATCCTCGCGGTCACCGGCCGTACGCCCTCGCAGCTGTACGCCGACCTGGTCGCCCGCCACGGGCAGCCGTTCTACGCCCGGACCGACGCCGACGCCACCCGGGAGCAGAAGGCCCGGCTCAAGGCCCTCAGCCCCGCCGACGTCACCGCCGACACCCTCGCCGGCGAGCCGATCACCGCGATCCTCACCGAGGCCCCCGGCAACGGGGCACCGATCGGCGGGCTCAAGGTCACCACCGAGCACGCCTGGTTCGCCGCACGCCCCTCCGGCACCGAGGACAAGTACAAGATCTATGCCGAGTCGATGATCAGCGCCGAGCACCTCGCCCAGGTCCAGCAGGAGGCCCAGGCGCTCGTCTCGGCGGTGCTCTCCGCCTGATCGCCCGCCTCGACCACGATCGCCTGCCCCCGGCGTCGGCCATTCGCCGGGCATCCGGCTCGTCCGACCGGGCTTGCCTGACATCTGGCTCGTCCGACACCCGGCGTGCCCGGCACCAGGTCGTACGTCGCCCCGACCGGCGTGCCCGATCCGCCACCTCGCGGGTCGGGTGCGCCGGTCGGCCGCGTTCATGGTAGGAACTGACCCATGGTGCACATGCCCGGCGCGGGGCCTGTCGGGCCCGGGCGCCGCCGCGGCCTGCCGACCCATGACGCGCTCCCCCGGACCTGGGGCGACCTCCCCGGACACCTGTGGTGGTACGCCCTGCGGCGATCCGTCGACAGCGTCCTGCGCCTGCAGTGCGTGGACCTCGCCGCGGCGCTCACCTTCTACGCGGTGCTCGCCGTCGTCCCCGCCTTCATGGTGGTCGTCGACCTGGTCAGTTTCGTCGGGATGGACGACCGTACGGTCGACCTCATCCTCTACGTCCTCTCCGCGGTGGCGCCCGGTGTCGTCGCCGCGGCGCTCGAAGCGCCACTGCGGAGTTTCGCCGATTCGGGGCTGCCTCCGCTGACCCTGATGGTCGTGGTGCTCTTCACGGTCGCGACGGCCAGCCTGTACCTGGGAGCGCTGGCCCGGGTGCTCAACCGCATCCACGAGGTGATGGAGGGGCGTCCGCTGCTCGTGCTCCCGCCGTTGCAGTACCTCACCACGCTGGCGCTGGTGGTCGCCGCGGCCCTGATGGCCGTGCTGCTCATCGCCGGCCCCGCGGCGGTGGGCGCGGTCGGCGGCCTGCTCGGCATCCCCGATGCCCTGCTCCACGTCTGGAACGCGCTGCGCTGGCCGGCGCTGGTCCTGGTCGCCCTGTTCGCCGCGATGATCGTCTACCGGACCGCACCCAACGTCCGTCACGAAGGGGCTCGCTGGCTGCTCCCCGGTGCGCTGCTGGCGGTGGCACTGGGGGCGCTGGCCTCGTGGGTGCTCACGGTCTACGCCGTCCGGGCCTACGTCCGTCTCGACCTCAACTACGGCACCCTGTCGGGGATCATCGTCACCCTGATGTGGCTGTGGGGCTGCAACCTGGCGCTGCTCATCGGTGGGGTGGTCAACGCCGAACTGGCCCGGGCCCGGCGACTGGCGGCGGGGCTGCCGGCGGAGGACGACCAGATGACCCCGCCGATCGACACCCGGCGCTCGACCGCCTTCTCGGCGCAGCGGCGCAACCTCGTCCTCGAGGGTCGCCGCCACCGCCTCAACGGGCGGCGCTGACCCCCCGTACGCCGGTGGCTTCGTCCTCGTGACGCAGTGATGCGGTCGTCACTCAGATGCCGTCGTCGTCACTCGGGAGCCGCCTCGCCCGGGAAGCCGTGTGGCTCAGGTGCCGTCGTCCTCGTCGACGACCGCGACCTTGAAGTCCTTGCGGAGGCCGGAGCGCTGGATCACCCGTTGGATGGTCAGGTCGCGCTCGTCGGGTCGCCCGACGTAGCGGATGTCGCGCAGGCCCTGGTCCTGTGCCGCCGACTCGAAGGTGAAGTGGCCGTAGCCGAACACCCGGCCCATCAGCGGCTTGTGGACGCTGATGTCGAGGATCCGCGTCATCGGCACGGTCGCGAGCTGCTGGTTGAACACACCGTGGACCCGGAACACCCGCATGTTGGTGATCACGAAGCGGTCCATGAACTCGACCTGGATGCGGTACAGGCCGTACATCACCGGAACGAAGCCGAGCGCCAGGACGAACCACCACAGGCCCGCGACGAACGGCATCGCCAGGATGATGGCCACTCCCAGCAGCACCACGAGGACGGGCTTGACCATCACCACCCAGTGGTGCATCACCTCGTCGATGACGACCTCGCCCTCATCAGAGATGAGATGGTCGTCGATGTGCGGATCGAGCATCCGGTCCAGCAGCCCCTGGCGACGGTTCATCGCCCGGCCCCGCCCAGCACTGTTCTGTTCGACACCGTTCTGTCCGACGCTGCCCTGCTCAGCGCCGTCCTGTACGACGCTGTCCTCCCCAGCGCCGCCCTGCTCTGCGCCGCCCCGTGCATCGGACCGTCCCGGTCAGCCGCGGGCCAGCGCGGTGAAGAACGTCCCGATGGACGCGAACAGGCCGAAGAACCCGCGGACGGCCGCGGCCGCCCCCTGGGGATTGGTGAACAAGTAGAACACAGCGAACGTGATGACCAGGACCAGAAGGGCCTTCCTCACCCAATTCAGCACGCCGACCTCCGATCGGGACGAGGACACGGAACGCTTATGTCTACTCCACGGATCCGACACCTTCGCAGCGACACGCCGAGCGAGGCAGCGCCAGGCAACTCACAGGGCCGGAGGCTATCGGCCACGCCGGCCCGCTGGTAACATTTTGGTCAACGCACCGACGTGGCACATGCTTATCGCCTTGAGTCCGCCGAACGGAGGTGACATCATGACTCTCACAGCACCGACCCGGCATCACGTCCGCTCGCGCCGCCCAGCGCCTCCGCCAAGCGCTTGGGACCGACTCGTGGAGCAGCGCCTCTCCTTCGAGGCCACCCAGCAGGGACTTCGTCTGACCAAGACCTGCGTTTCCACCGTTGCCGCTCCGTACTATCTGTACGTCGTCCGCACCAACCATCTCCTCGCCGCCGCTGAGGGGGGCATGACGTTGGACCAGGTTGCCCGCTACCTGTTCCGCTGAACCTCCCGCCCGGACTGACACCGCACCGAGACGCGCTGCTCAGCATTCGTCTCGGTGCGGTGTGTCGTGCTCCGGGTCCGGTCTGCACCAGGTCGGGTCAGAGATCCTCCAGGATCGCGTCCGCCGCCGCGTACGGGTCGGTCCTTCCGTCGCGCACATCGGCCGCGATCGCGTCGAAATGTGCCCTGCCCTGGCGCAGGAACCGCTGGCGGACATTGCCCAGGGCCAGCGCCTCGACCTCCGCCCGGGCCCGGTCGAGCCGGCGCGCCTGCCAGGCCTCGGTCTTCTGGGCGTGTTCCCGGTGGGCCTCGATCTGGTCGACGAGCTCGCTGATCCCCTCGCCCTGGCTGGCCACCGTCCGGACGATCGGCGGCTTCCAGTCGTCCGGGCCGAGCTTGGCCAGGGCGACCATGTTGCGCAGCTCCCGGACCAGCGACTGGGTGCCGTCCCGGTCCGCCTTGTTGACCACGAAGATGTCGGCGATCTCGAGGATGCCCGCCTTGGCGGCCTGGATCGCGTCCCCCATGCCCGGGGCGTTGAGGACAAGTACGGTGTCGGCCGTCTGGGTGATCTCCACCTCGGACTGGCCGACCCCGACCGTCTCGACGATGACGGTGTCGAAGCCGGCGGTGTCGAAGACCCGCAGTGCCTGGGGAGCGGCGGCGGACAGGCCGCCGAGATGGCCGCGGGTCGCCATCGACCGGATGTAGACGTCGGGATCGAGGGAGTGCTTCTGCATCCGGATCCGGTCGCCGAGCACCGCGCCACCGGAGAACGGGGAGGACGGGTCGACCGCCAGCACGCCGACCCGCTGCCCGCGGGTGCGCAGCTCGGTGACCAGGGCCGATGTGCTCGTCGACTTGCCGACGCCGGGCGACCCGGTGATCCCGACGATGTGACAGTGACCGGTGTCGGGAGCCATCAGCTCCATCGCCTGGCGCAGCGAGGCCGAGTTGTTCTCGATCAGCGTGATCAGGCGTCCCAGCGCCCGCGGCTTGCGCTGCCGGGCCCCCTCGATGAGCTCGGGCACGGTGGGTTGGGTACGGGCCACTGGGCACGTCCTTCCGGTGTCGCGTAGGGAGGCTGGCAGATCGTCCACAGCCTAGTCCGCCGAGGATCCGCAAGCGCCGGGACCCCCCGGCCGGCGGACCGATGGACTGTGGAAAGCTGGTGCCATGAGCGAGTCATCTGTTGTTTCCGACAACCAGGACATCTTCCTGTGCGTTGACCATGTCGGCTACGCGGTCCCCGACATGGACGCGGCGATCAAGCTGCACACCGAGGTCTTCGGCTGGCACGTCGTGTTCCGCGGCAAGAACGAGGAGCAGGGGGTCGAGGAGGTCATGCTCGCCACCAACGGCCACGACGTCACCGACCGCGACGCCGAGATCCAGCTGCTGGCCCCGCTGAACGAGGAGTCCACCATCGGCAAGTGGCTCGCCAAGAACGGCGGGCGCGGAGGCATCCAGCAGGTCGCCTACCGCGTCGCCGATGTGGAGAAGGCTGCCGAGATCCTCGCCTCCCGCGGCGTGAAGATGCTGTACGACGCCCCCCGGCACGGCACGTACGGCTCCCGGATCAACTTCTGCCACCCGAAGAGCACCGGCGGCGTCCTCCTGGAGCTCGTCGAGCGTCCGGCGGACCCCGAGGGTTTCATGCCCATCGTCTGATCGGAGCGCTCGTCCGATCGGACCACTTGGTCTGATCGTTCACCGGCGAGGCAGCGACGACACACCGACGAACCACCGCCTCTGCCCCGATCGCCGGGGCACCGGCGGTGGTTCGTCGTTTTGTCCCCGGCGCTGGGTAGCCTGGGACCCAGTCGCCCATGGACGGACAGGAGACAGCAGTGCCAGACAACGAGGGCCTCGACCTCTTCGACGAGACCGCCAGTGCGGTGGGGAGCTTCCCCACCGCTGCATGGGGCGGCTACAACAAGGTGTCGGTGGACGAGTACCTCCGCTCCCTCGAAGCGCAGATCGCGAATCTGAAGCGCGTCCAGCGGGACCTGCGCCGGACCGTGGACCAGCAGCGCTCCGAGCTGGACAAGCCGGTCCAGATGGACTTCAGCAATCTCGGTTCCCACGCCACCCAGATGCTCTCCACCGCCGAGGCACAGGCCCGCGAGATCACCGACCGCGCCAACAGCCAGGCCGAGCAGATCCTTGCCGAGACCCGCCAGCAGGCGGCCGAGATCCGCAACAACGCCGAGCGCGACGCCGAGGACCTGCGGACCACCACACTGGCCGAGGCCAGGGCTCTGCGCGAGCGGTGGGAGACCGAGACACAGAAGATCCTGGCCGCCACCCGGGCGGAGGCCGAGGCCCTGGTCTCCACCGCCCGGCAACACTCCGATGACGTCACCGGCCAGGCCGACGCCCAGGCGGAGCTGGTGCGCTCGGGTGCCGAGGTCGAGGCGCGCGCGATCGTGGCCGAGGCCACCCGGACCGCCGACGAGGCCCGCGACGCCGCCGCTTCAACCGCTCGGGCGACCCTCGATGCGGCCCAGGAAGAGGCCCGGCGGACCGTCGCCGCCGCCGAGGACACCGCGCGTACGGCCCTGGCCGAGGCCGAGGAGAAGGCGCGGACGACCCTCGGCGAGGCCGGCACCCGGGCCGACGCGATGCTCGACGAGGCCCGCGCCGAAGCGGCCCGGCTCCGCGACGAGGCCCGCGCTGAGTCGACCCTGCTGCAGAACTCGGCCCGGTCCGAAGCCGGACGACTCCGCGACGAGGTGGCCGAGGAGGTGCGGACCACCCGCGCCGAGCTCGCCGACGAGCGGGAGAAGGTCCTCGCTACCCTGATCCAGGAGAAGGAGCGGGTGCAGGACCAGACCGCGCGGATGCTGGCCGACGCGCTGGCCCGCCACGAGGCGCTCATCGCCTCGATCGCGGAGGAGACCGAACGGGCACAGCGGCTGCGGACCGCAGCGGCCGCCGAGGCGGAGCAGACCAAGGTACTGGCGGCCCGGGAGGGCCAGCAGCTGGTCAACCAGGCCCACAAGGAGGCCGAGTCCGCGCACCAGACGGTCGCCGACCGGTGGGCGGAGCGGCAGAGTCGCCTGCGTCGGGAGACCGACCTGCTGACCCAGCGCAAGCACGCGATCCTCGCCCAGCTGTCGAACCTGTCGGCGCTGGCCGGGACGACCGCGGAGGACTTCCCCGACATGGAGTTCGGGGCGCTCGACGAGCTCGGACGTGATCCGATCATCGATCTGCCCCCGGAGAACGACGATCCGGAGGTGGTCGAGGAAGCCACCGTCGTCCTTGACCGGGCGAGTGCGGAGCAGCTGGCCGCCGATGGCGGCGGCACCGTGGCACCTGCCCCCGACGTCCCACAGGAGGAGACCCCGACGCAGATCCGGCCGGTCCCGTCGGCAGCGGGTGCCCCGGACGACGCCGGAACCGGCAGCCACGACCCGCAGCAGGCCGCTCACTGACCGGGTCGCCGGCCGCCTCGTTGCCCCGGGGCGGCCGGCGGCGACATCCTGGCGGCCGGCGCCCCGCACGGCAGACGAGTTCAGGAGTCAGGGCTCAGGATCCAGGCCCAGCGCCCTGGATTCAGAAGAGTCGGTCCTCGGAGTGGTCCATCCCGCGCAGGGCGTCGTAGTCGACCGTGACGCAGCTGATCCCCCGATCCTCGGCGAGGACCCGGGCCTGCGGCTTGATCTGCTGGGCGGCGAAGACGCCGGCGACATCGCCGAGCCGCGGGTCCCGCCGCATCAGCTCCAGATAGCGGGTCAGCTGCTCGACACCGTCGATCTCGCCGCGACGCTTGACCTCAACGGCGACGTAGGCCCCGTCGGCGTCCCGGCACAGCAGGTCGACCGGGCCGATCGCCGTCGGGTACTCGCGCCGGACCAGTGACCAGCCCGGGCCGAAGGTCTCGGGGTTCTCCGCCAGCAGCTCCTGCAGGTGGGCCTCGACACCGTCCTTCTGCAGGCCCGGGTCGATGCCCAGCTCGTGCTCGGTGTCATGAAGGATCGCAGCGATCGCGATCTGCAGCCGGGCAGGCTCCCGGCCCGCCCCCTGGATCGTCCAGACCTCGGAGATCTCACTGTCCAGGTCATCGGTGACCGCCGCCTCGTCCGCCTCGGCGGGCCGTACGGTCATCGTGCAGGGCGCACTCATCCAGTTCAGCGGCTTGTAGGCCCGGTCATCGGCGTGTACCGACACCGAGCCGTCCGCCTTGATCATGATCAGCCGGTTCGCCATCGGCAGGTGGGCGGTCAGCGCCCCCGAGTAGTCGACCTGACAACGAGCAATCACCAAACGCACCGCTTCACGCTACCTGACTATGCTGGGCCGCGACACCCGGACGTGCTGAGGAGGACCATGAAGCGGCGGCCGAGCAAGCACCTGCGTGCCCCCCGACCGCTCGGCACCAGCCATGCCCGCGCGGAGTCGAAGGCGGACGGACGCTGGGTCGTCCGCACGATGGCCGGACAGAACGCCGCGAAGACATACCGGTGTCCCGGCTGCAATCATGAGATCCGGCCGGGCACGCCCCACCTGGTGGTCTGGCCGCACGACCCCGGACCCGGGGCCGACAGTGCCGTGTCGCTGCGCCGGCACTGGCACACGTCCTGCTGGAGCCGCCGCCCATGAGCACCGTCCCCGATCTCTTCTCCATCCCGTTCGGCTCCGAGGGGCCGTTGGTCGTGTTCTGCCACGGTCTGCTGGGCCAGGGCCGCAACTTCGCCCAGATCGCCCGGCACATGGGCCTGCACGGCGCCCGGACCGTGCTGCTGGACATGCCCAACCACGGCCGTTCGCTGTGGACCGAACACTTCGACTACCCCCAGATCGCCGACATCGTGGCGGACTGGCTGGCGAAGTCCGCCGAGGTCGCCGGAGAGCCGGTCACCCTGGTCGGGCACTCGATGGGCGGCAAGATCTCGATGCTGGTGGCCCTGCGCCACCCCGAGCTGGTGGACCGCCTGGTCGTCGCCGACATGTCCCCGGTCACCTACACCGGCCACCGCCAGTTCCAGGACATCATGGCCGCGATCGCGGCGGTCGACCTCGAGACCCTCCCGGACCGCCAGACCGCCTCCGACATCATGCGGCCGCTGCTGCCCGACCGTGGCGTACGCCAGTGGGTGCTGCAGAATCTCGCCCGCAAGGGCAGCTCCTGGTACTGGCAGCCGAACATCACCATGCTGGCCGCCGAGCTGGACAAGGTGCTCGGTTGGCCGGAGGGAGTGGAGGGCTCCTGGGACGGTCCGACGCTGTGGATCAAGGCGGCCGACAGCGACTATGTCCTCCCCGAGTACGCGCCGATCATGCGTCGATACTTCCCCGGCACGCTGCAGGTGACGATCAAGGACTCCGGACACTGGGTGCACACGGAGCAGCGTGACGTCTTCACCGCCGCCGTGGAGCGCTTCGTGCTGCGGCGCCGGGTCAGCCGGGTCTGATCCTGGCTGCCCAGCGCGGAGAGGCCCTGCGGCGCCCGGTCAGCCCAGCCGGACCGCGGTGATGGCGGCGAGGTTGTTGGGCCGGCCGGTCCCGTCGCCCCAGGAGCCGTCCTGCCCCTCCGCCGCGATCCGCCCGATCACCGACGTGGAGGCCTCGTCCATCCGACCGAAGACGGTGTAGGCCGCCGGGAGCCGGGAGTCCTGGTAGACGAGGAAGAACTGCGAGCCGTTGGTGTCCGGGCCGGAGTTCGCCATCGCGACCGTCCCGGCGGGGTAGGTCGCCGCCGGGTCCACCTCGTCGGCGAACGTGTAGCCCGGACCGCCCGCACCGGTGCCGGTCGGGTCCCCGCACTGCACCATGAACAGTCCGTTGTCGGCCAGGCGGTGGCATCGGGTGCCGGTGTAGAAGCCCTGTTCGGCCAGGGACTCGAAGCTGTTGACGGTGCACGGCGCCGCTGCCCGGTCCATCGTGACGGTGACGTTTCCCACGGCGAACGACAGCATCACCGCCGTCGTACCGGTCGCGGCCGCCACGCCCGGCGGCGGATCCACCGGCTTGGCCGGTTCCCCGGACCGACGATAGGTGCACCTGACCGTCCCGGCCGCCTGCCCCGGTGTCGCCGCGTCCGCCGGCCCCGGCGCCGTCCCGGCCGCCTGCCCCGGTGTCGCTGATGCCGACGCGCCCATCGGCGTCCCCGCTGCACCCGCACCGGTCGCGGTGGGCGCACAGCCGGTGGTCACCAGCAGCCCGGCCACCGCCACCGCGAACGTCGGCCACCAGAGTCGTCGACTCCCCATCGTTACGCCTCCTGTCAAGAACATCGGTCCGAATCTAGCGGCCGACCGCGCGGCGAGGCTCACCCCACGCCGGGGCCGGTCCCCGGCGCCACCGGAGCCGTGGCCGGCGAGACCGGAGCGATGTCGGGCGAGACCGGAGCGATGTCGGCCCCATCCCCTAGGCTGGGCCCATGGTCAACCTCAATCGCATCTACACCCGCACCGGTGACGCCGGCCGGACCCGGCTGTCGGACATGTCCTGGGCGGCCAAGACCGACCCCCGGGTGATGGCGTACGGAGATGTCGACGAGGCCAACTCGATCATCGGGGTGGCGCTGGCCATCGGCGGCGTGCCTGACGAGGTGGCCGGCGCACTGCGCCTGATCCAGAACGAACTGTTCGATGTGGGTGCCGACCTGTCGAACCCTCTGTCGGACAATCCGCCCTATCCCCCGCTCCGGATCGAGCAGGCCTCGATCGACCGGCTCGAGGCCTGGTGCGACGAGTTCACCGAGCAGCTGCCGAACCTGTCCTCGTTCATCCTCCCCGGTGGGGTCCCCGCCGCCGCGCACCTCCACCAGGCCCGTACGGTCACCCGCCGCGCCGAGCGCACCGCCTGGGCCGCCATCGAGGCGTACGGCACCGGACCGGCCACCGACGAGGAGTCCGTCGGGGGGATCAACCTGCTCGCGGTCACCTATCTCAACCGGCTGTCCGACCTGCTGTTCATCCTCACCCGGGTGGTCAACGGGGAGTCCGGCGACATCCTCTGGGTGCCCGGGGGCGAGCGGCTGCCCGAGGATCACCGGGCACTGCGCCGACGTGCCCGGATCACGGAGCACGCCAACGCACTGGACGAGGGGCATCCGACAAGCAGCTCGGCCGAGGAAGGCACGGCAGATACGTCGGCCGAGGGCCAGCCGACCGATACCTCGGCCGACACGCACTGACGCCAGGACGATGAGCCGGGACGCTGATGCTAGGAGCTCTTCCGCGCCTCCGGCGGTGGCGGGAGCTGGGAGCGGCGGTGACCCATGCCCGGCGGGGCGGCCTCCAGCCAGCTCAGCACCGCCGTCACGGCCGGTGGGGCCATGGCCAGGTCCCACACCGCAGTGCCGCCGCCGATCTTGCGGCTGAGCGGCACGACCCGGTAGTCGGCGAACTCGGGCGCGGGCTCACTGCCGAGCAGGTCCCGACTGGGCAGGGCGATCGTCCGGTCCCGTGGGAACCGCAGCCGAGGGGCGAAGGACAACCCGAAGTCCGGGTACCACCACAGCTCCTCGCTCCGGAAACGACAGACTCCGGGCACCCAGAGGGTGCCCGGAGCCGCGGATTCCAAGATCATGCTGCAGTCGAAGGTCCCGGGTGTCCGTACGAGCCAGATCCGCCGTGCGACGATGACGAGGACAGGGATGGCCAGTACGACAAGAGCCACGATGCAGACCTTGAGGACGGCCAGATACATGCGCACAGTCTACTGACGCCGGCCCCGATCAAGAACTCCAGGACTGGCCAGCAGCACAGCGGGCAGAGCTCGTGCCAGACACACGGAGGGGCGGGACACCCGGTGGTGTCCCGCCCCTCCGAGGCGGTGTGATCGACCGACGCCGCGGACGGCGCCGGACCGAGGGTCAGACGAGCTGAGTGCTCGCCTGACCGGTGTACTTCTCCGCAGCGCGCACCTGGGCGCGAGCCCGGTTGAAGTGCTGGCGGGTCGCCTCGTCGTCCGACTCGTGCTCGAGGCGTTCCAGCGCCGTGGCGTACTCCTGCTCGGCCTCGTGCTGGTCGATCTCGTGACCGAGCCGCGCGAAGGCGCTCAGCACCGAGACCCGGCCCTGGGCGACGGAGATGAACCCGCCGTCCACAGCCACGATCTCCCGGTTGCCCTCAAGGGTGAAGATCTCGACCGCGGAGGGCTGCAGCAACGCCACCAACGGGGAGTGACCCGGGAGGATACCGATGTCGCCCTCGACGGTCCGGGCGATGACGTTGACCGCCTCGCCCGACCAGATGCTGCGCTCGGCCGAGACAACCTCGACGTGGAGGGTGCTCGTGGCCATGGCTCAGCCTTCCTTCTTCATCTTGTCCCAGGCGCGGTAGACGTCATCGAGACCGCCGACGTTGAAGAACGCCTGCTCGGGGATGTGGTCGACCTCGCCGTCACAGATCATCCGGAACGACTCGACGATCTCCGGCATCTCCACCGTCGAACCCGGCACGCCGGTGAACTTCTCACCGGTGTAGGTGTTCTGCGAGAGGAACTGCTGGATCCGCCGGGCGCGGTTGACGGTGATCTTGTCCTCTTCGGACAGCTCGTCGATGCCGAGGATGGCGATGATGTCCTGCAGCTCCTTGTTGCGCTGGAGGATCTGCTTCACCCGGGTGGCCACGTCGTAGTGCGCCTGGCCCACGTACTGCGGGTCGAGGATGCGCGACGTCGAGGTCAGCGGGTCGACGGCCGGGTAGAGACCACGCGACGCGATCGAGCGGCTGAGCTCGGTGGTGGCGTCGAGGTGGGCGAACGTCGTCGCCGGCGCCGGGTCGGTGTAGTCGTCGGCCGGCACGTAGATCGCCTGCATCGAGGTGATCGAGTGGCCACGGGTCGAGGTGATCCGCTCCTGCAGGGCACCCATCTCGTCGGCCAGGGTCGGCTGGTAACCCACCGCGGAGGGCATCCGGCCGAGCAGGGTCGAGACCTCGGAGCCGGCCTGGGTGAACCGGAAGATGTTGTCGATGAAGAGCAGCACGTCCTGGTTCTGGACATCGCGGAAGTACTCCGCCATGGTCAGGCCCGACAGGGCGATCCGCAGCCGGGTGCCCGGCGGCTCGTCCATCTGGCCGAAGACGAGGGCGGTGTCCTTGAGGACCCCTGCCTCCTCCATCTCGAAGATGAGGTCGTTGCCCTCACGGGTCCGCTCGCCCACACCGGCGAACACCGAGGTGCCACCGAAGTTGTGGGCGATCCGGAAGATCATCTCCTGGATCAGCACGGTCTTGCCGACGCCGGCGCCACCGAACAGGCCGATCTTGCCGCCCTTGACGTACGGGGTGAGCAGGTCGAGGACCTTGATGCCGGTGTAGAGCTGCTCGGTCTTCGACTCGAGCGCGTCGAACGGCGGCGGATCGCGGTGGATCGGCCAGCGCTCGGTCACCTCGAACGAGGCCGGGTCGACGTTCAGCACGTCGCCGGTCACGTTCCAGACCTTGCCCTTGGTCACGTCGCCGACCGGCACCGAGATCGGGGCACCGGTGTCGACGACCTCCTGGCCGCGGACGATGCCGTCGGTCGGCTTGAGGGCGATGGCGCGGACGGTGTTGTCACCGATGTGCAGCTCGACCTCGAGGGTCATCGTCCGCTTGACGCCCATCACGTCGACCTCGAGGGTCAGCGCGTTGAGGATCTCGGGCATGCCGTCCGGCGGGAACTCGACGTCCACGACGGGGCCGATGACACGCACGACGCGGCCGGTGGCGGCGGGCTTCACCTCGGCGTTCTGTTCAGCAATCGCAGTCATATCTCTCACTCACTCGCTCTCACGCGCTCTCGGACAGCGCGGCGGCGCCACCCACGATCTCGGTAATTTCCTGGGTGATCGCTGCCTGACGTGCCTGGTTGGCCTCGCGCGTCAGGTTTCGGATCAGTTCGTTGGCGTTGTCGGTCGCCGACTTCATGGCGGCCTGACGGGCGGCCAGCTCGGAGGCCGCAGCCTGCATCAGCGCGTAGTACACACGGTTGCCGATGTACAGCGGCAGCAGGGTGTCGAGGACGGCCTCGGCGCTGGGCTCGAAGTCGAACGGGGTCTCGACCCGGTCCTCCTGGTAGACCGGCGCGTGGTGCAGCTCGGTCATCCGGGCACCGCTCTCGGCACGCTCGGCGGCCTCCTCCTCGGAGACCACTTCGAGCGGCAGCAGACGGATGATCTGCGGCACCTGCTTGACGCGGGACACGAAGCGGGTGAAGACGAGGAAGATCTCGTCGACGCCCCCCTCGTCGGTCGGGGTCAGGAAGGCGTCCAGCAGGGCCCGGGCGATCTCGTCGGCGTCCCGATAGCTCGGGGCGTCGGAGAAACCCTCCCAGGACCGCTTGATCTGCCGACCGCGGAACTCGTAGAAGCCCACACCCTTCTTACCGGTGATGTAGGTCTCCATCTCCCGGTGGTGCTTGACGGTGAGGTAGTCCCGTACGGACTCCCCCGCCTTCAGGACGTTCGTCGAGTAGCCACCGGCCAGGCCACGGTCCGAGGTGACCAGCAGGACCGCGGAGCGCTTCGGGTGCTCCAGCTCCGTCAGGAGCGGGTGGTCCATGTCCGGCCGACTGGCCACGGCCTGCAGGGCCCTGACCAGCTCCTGGGTGTACGGATCGGCGGCCTCGGCGGCCTGCTGGGCCTTGCGGATCCGCGCCGCGGCGATGAGCTCCATCGCCCGCGTGATCTTCTTCGTGGTCTGGACGGACCTCGTCCGATCACGGAGTTCGCGAAGGGTAGCCACGTCAGGCCTTCTTCACGACGATCTGCTCGTGCTCCACGTCCTCGTCGCCGATCTTCTTCGGCTCCGGCTCGGTGCCCAACGGCTTGCCCTCGCTGGTGCGGAACTCCTGACGGAAGTCGGCCAGGGCCTTCTCCAGACCGGCCTTGGTCTCGTCGTCGAGCTTGCCGCTGTCGCGGATCGTGGTCAGCAGGGCGGTGTTGCGCCGGAGGAACTCGAGGTACTCGCGCTCGAAGCGCAGCACGTCGTCGACGGCCACGTCGTCCAGCTTGCCGGTGGTGCCGGCCCAGATGGAGACCGACTCCTCCTCCATCGGGTACGGCGAGTACTGCTTCTGGCGCAGCAGCTCGGTGAGGCGGGCGCCGCGTTCCAGCTGACGCTTGGTCGCCTCGTCCAGCGAGGAGGCGAACATGGCGAACGCCTGCTGGTCGCGGTACTGGGCCAGGTCGATCTTCAGCGTGCCGGACACGCCCTTCATCGCCTTGGTCTGGGCCGCGCCACCGACGCGCGACACCGAGATGCCGACGTCCACGGCGGGACGCTGGTTCGCGTTGAAGAGGTCGGACTGCAGGAAGATCTGGCCGTCGGTGATCGAGATCACGTTGGTCGGGATGTACGCCGACACGTCGTTGGCCTTGGTCTCGATGATCGGCAGGCCGGTCATCGAGCCGCCGCCCTTGGCATCGGAGAGCTTCGCGCAGCGCTCCAGCAGGCGGGAGTGGAGGAAGAACACGTCACCGGGGTAGGCCTCGCGGCCCGGCGGACGACGCAGCAGCAGCGACATGGCGCGGTAGGCCTCGGCCTGCTTGGTCAGGTCGTCGAAGACGATCAGGACGTGCTTGCCCTGGTACATCCAGTTCTGGCCGATGGCCGAACCGGTGTAGGGGGCCATGTACTTGTAGCCGGCCGGGTCGGACGCGGGGGCGTTGACGATGGTGGTGTACTCCATCGCGCCGGCCTTCTCCAGCACGCCGCGGACCTCCGCGACAGTGGAGCCCTTCTGGCCGATGGCGACGTAGATGCAGCGGACCTGCTTGGTCGGGTCGCCCGACTCCCAGTTGGCCTTCTGGTTGATGATCGTGTCGATGGCAATGGCGGTCTTGCCGGTCTTACGGTCACCGATGATCAGCTGGCGCTGGCCGCGACCGATCGGGGTCATCGAGTCGATGGCCTTGATGC
The DNA here is from genome assembly GCF_034933565.1 of Raineyella sp. Classification (NCBI taxonomy): domain Bacteria; kingdom Bacillati; phylum Actinomycetota; class Actinomycetes; order Propionibacteriales; family Propionibacteriaceae; genus Raineyella; species Raineyella sp. Next base: position 20,714 of record NZ_JAYFNG010000035.1, on the reverse strand, counting down.
CGGTCTGCAGGGGCTCGCGGACCTCCTGGCGGTCCATCACGCCGGCGGCCTGGATCTCGAGGGGACGACGACCCTCGATGCCGGTGATCTCACCGAGCCCGTCGATCGGGTTGCCCATGGCGTCGACGACGCGGCCCAAGTAGCCCTCACCGACCGGGACGGACAGCACGTCGCCGGTGCGGCGGACGGTCTGGCCCTCGTCGATGCCTTCGGAGGACCCCAGCACCACGACGCCGATCTCACGGGCCTCGAGGTTCTGGGCGATGCCGAGCGTGCCGTTCTCGAAGCGCAGCAGCTCGTTGGCCATCGCCGAGGGCAGGCCCTCGACGCGGGCGATGCCGTCGCCCGAGGTGACGACCGTGCCGACCTCTTCACGAGAGGAGGTCTCCGGGGTGAATTGCTGGACGTACTGGTCCAGCGCGTTCCGGATCTCCTCCGGACGAATAGTAAGTTCCGCCATCTTCTGCGTCCTTGTTCTCGTTGTCTGTGAGTGTCGTAGTTCAGGTTCCGGAGTCACCCGGGGCGATCGGTTCGCGTGCCGTCACGAGAACAGCTTGCGAGCCTCGTCCAGACGGGAGGCCACGGTCCCGTCGATCACCTCGTCGCCGACCTCGACACGTACGCCACCGAGGACCGCGGGATCCACGACGACATGCATGCTGACCGGGCGACCCAGCTGCTTGTTCAGGGCGTTCTGCAGGCGAGCCGTCTGCTCGGCCGTCAACGGCACCGCCACCCGTACGGTGGCGACAGCGCGGCTGCGCTGGGCCGCCGCCAGGGCGAGGTAGCCGTCCACGGTGTCGGCGAACGTGCGCTCACGAGCGACCACCGCGCGGCGGGCGAGGACGACCGTCGCCGGTGCGGCCTTCCCGTCCAGCAGTCGGGCCACGATGTCCTGGCGGGCGGCCAGGGGCTGGCGGTTGTCGGACAGCGCGTCGCGCAGCTCCGGCGTGCCGGCCACGGTCCGCTCCAGGCGGAAGAGTTCGTCCTCCACCTGGTCCAGCTGGCCCGCGGCCTGTGCCTGGGCGAGAGCAGACCGGATCGCCTGGCGCTCGACGGAGGACACGAAGGTCCCCGCCGTGCGCCAGCGCAGACCGGCAGCCTGCCGCAGGACAGCGACGGCCTCTGGTGAGACCTTGCCGTCGAGCAGCCGGCTGACGAGCTGCTGGCGAGCCTCCACCGGTGCTCCGGGATCGGTGACCGCACGCCGCAGCGCGGGGTCCGAACCGAACAGGTCGGCGATCGAGAACAGCTCCTCGACCAGCGCCGGGTGCGCGTGCTGCGCATCCAGGACCTGGTCCAGGCTGTTCAGCCGGGGCTCGTCGATGCGATCCGTCTGGGGGCTCATGCCTTCTCCGTCTCCGTCTGCGACTCCAGATCAGCCAGGAAGCGCTCGACCGTGCGACGGGCCCGCTCGTCGTCGGCGAGGGACTCGCCGACGATCCGGCCGGCGAGGGTGGTGGCCAGGCCACCGACCTCGTTGCGGAGTTCGCCCATGGCCTGCTTCCGCTCGGCGTCCATCTGCGTCGTGGTCGTCGCGATGATCCGCTGCGCCTCGGCCTCGGCCTGCTCGCGCATCTCTGCGATGATCTGTGCGCCCTGGTTCTTGGCGTCCTCGCGGATGCGAGCCGCCTCGGTACGGGCGTCGGCGAGCTGGGCCTTGTAGTCGGCCAGCGCCGCCTGCGCCTCTGCCTGGGCCTTCTCGGCCTTGTCCATACCACCCTGGATGGCGGCCGTGCGCTCGGCGTACATCTTCTCGAACGCAGGGACCACCGCCTTCCACATCACCAGGAACACCAGGATCATCAGGACGAACCCGACGATGATCTCCGCGTTGTGGGTGGGCAGGAGGGGGCCGAGGTCGAGTTCCATCGGCACCATGGAAATCATCACTTAAGGACGAAGGCCAGGGCGATGCCGATGATGGCCAGGGCCTCTACCACGGCGAAGCCGATGAACGCGGTGCTCATCATCGCGCCACGGGCCTCGGGCTGACGGGCGGTGCCGTTGATGACGGAGGCGAAGATCCAGCCCACGCCGATGGCCGGGCCGAGGGTCGCCAGGCCGTAGCCGAGCATGTTCATGCTGCCAGCGATTTCCAACGGGGTCATTCTCGTTCCTTTCGGATGGTTCTTCTCAGGGATTTTGGTTGCAGTGAGAAGAGAACTGGGGGTTGGGAAGGGGATCCCTGCTCGGCGTCAGTGCGCTTCCGCGAGGGAGGAATGGATGTACTGGGCGGTCAGCACCGTGAAGATGTAGGCCTGCAGGAAGCCGATGAACAGCTCGAGGAAGAGGATCGCGAAGCTGAACAGGATGGAGACCGCACCCGACACGTTGTAGAAGGGGTTGTGCGGGAAGGTCAGCAGGAATGCACCGCCCACCACGAACACCGCGACCACCAGGTGACCGGCGAACATATTGGCGAAGAGACGCAGGCCGAGCGTGAGCGGCCGGGTGATGAAGTTCGAGAGGAACTCCAGCGGCACGATCACCGGGTACAGGTAGACCGGCACCCCCTCGGGGATGAGCTGCATCTTCATGTACTTGCCGAAGCCGTGCTTGCTGATGCCGGCGCCGATGTAGATGACCCAGGACATGATCGCCAGGGCCCACGCGTACCCGATGTTGGAGAACGTCGGGAGCATGAACACGAAGGTCTCGCCGAACCAGTTGTTCACCAACAGGAAGCTGAACAGGCCCAGCAGATAGGGCAGGTAGCGGCGGTACTCCGGGCCGAGGATGTCGCGGGCGACACCGTTGCGGATGAAGCCGTACACGTACTCCCAGAAGAACTGACCCTTGCCGGGGACGGTCTTCAGCTTGCGGGAGGCGAACCACCACAGCGCGATGACCAGAGCCGCACCGATCACGGCCTGCCAGAACGGCTTGTTCATCCAGTCGACGCCGAACGTACAGCCCGCCAGGTTGCCGGGGTCGTTCGGGCCGCGCACACCGGGTTCGGCGGCTTCACAGAAGAACCGGAAATCCCTCACACCGGGGGTTTCAAAAACGCCCGCTTCCAGCGGGGCCAGCGCTCCCACCACGGCCGGCAGTGTCAACGGACCCACCGTTCCTCCTCAACTTCGATGTCGTACGTCATGGTCTCTATCCGGACTGCTTCGTCGGCGGCTTGTCGCCGGGATCGTGGTTGTAGCGTCTGATGATCATGAACATGGCCAGCACCAGACCGATGATGAGCCCGAGGGGCAGCAGGAAAGAGGTGCCCAAGAACTTGTCGCCGAGCCAACCGAGGCCTCCGTAGAGGATCAGGCCCGAGGCGAGGTAGGACAGGATGCGCATACCCGTGTCCATCCCGTCCGGTTCGCCGGACGGTGCCAACGAGGATTCGGGATCGCCAGATCTGTGGCGTCGGGTACCCACGTTGTCGACCTCCTCGTCCGTCAGCGCGTCTCGGACACTATCAGTTGCCATGTCGCAGCGTCACTCCCCGCCCGCACCCGGGCGCTCGGGGTGACCGAGGTCATAAACGGGGATACGCATCCGTGCGAAAGCGACCACTTCGGCCGTTGTCCACAGCAGCACGGTCGCCACGATCCCCAGCGCAGTGGCAGTGCGGTCGAGCAGCGTCAGCCCGGACGCCTCGTAGAGGGCGACGACGCCGGCCAGGCCGGACACCCGGATGCCGTACGAGACCAGGGCCGCCACCAGCAGCACCGAGCCATCCCGCTCGGCGTAGCGGAGCACGACGGCCTGGCCGATGCTGAAGAACAGGATCGCGATCACGGCACCGACGGCCGCCGAGGCGCCCGCCACTCCCCCGCGGACGATCCCCAGGGCGAGCGTGGAGCCGACCAGTCCGAGGTGGCCGCCGAGCAGGCCGGCCACCAGGAGGCGGCGGATCAGGATCGTGGCGGTGCCGCTGACGGGCCGTTCGATGATGGGTTCACCCGGCAGAGGAGCCTCGCCCCCCGCCTGCTCATCCATCGCCATGACCGTACTCATCCTGCGGTGCTTCCCACCCCTTCGGAGGCCCGTCGCGGTGCCGTCCGGCGCCCGCTTGTGAAACGTAACACAAGGTGGCGGCTACCGCTTGTGATGTGCCGAACGCAGGGTCGAGCGGCGAGCCGCCCGGCGCCGCGCGTCCTCGCCGAAGAGTCGTGGCCCGGGGCCCAGGGTGATCCCCACCACCGCCGCCGCGGCGCACACCCAGGCCACCACCACCCAGGTGCTGCGGGTCAGGCCGATCGTCATCACCCCGAACGACAGCAGCGCGGTCCACAGATACATCACGGTGACCGCCCCGCGGTGCGTGTAGCCACGCCGCAGCAGTTGGTGGTGCAGGTGGCCCTTGTCGGCCACGAACCACCAGTTGCCCTGGTTCGCCCGGCGGATCCAGGCGAGCACCAGGTCGAGCAGCGGCAGCCCGAGGATCGCGACCGGCAGGACGAGCGGGAGGTAGGCCGGCAGCAGATCGCCGCCGCCCGCCTCCAGTTTCGACGAGTCGAACTGGCCGGTCAGGCTCACCGTGGAGGTGGCCAGCAGGAACCCGAGGAGCATCGACCCGGAGTCGCCCATGAACATCTTCGACGGGTGGACGTTGTGCGGCAGGAACCCCAGGCAGACCCCGACGATCGCCACCGAGATCACGCTGGCGGTCGTGGCCCGGACGAGGTCCTGCTCGACGGCGAGGATGTAGGAGTAGGTGAAGAAGGCCGCCGCCCCGATGCCGACCACGCCGGCCGCCAGACCGTCCAGGCCGTCGACGAAGTTCACCGCGTTGGTGCAGACCACCACGAAGAAGACGGTCAGCACGATGGAACTGGCGGTGTCCAGCGAGATGATCCGGTCGGGCAGCGGGATCCACAGCAACCGGACGCCGGCCTGCACCACGATCCCCGCGGCCAGCACCTGCCCGGCGAACTTGGTGATCGCACTGATGTCCAGCAGATCGTCGAGCACCCCGACGGCGCACAGCACGGCCACGGCGACCAGGATCCAGGTGGCGTCGTGGCGGACGATCTCGTGGCGGCCGAGGAACGGCAGGTTCATCGACAGCAGGAAGGCGACGGCGACACCGATCAGCATCGCCACTCCCCCGAAGTACGGCGTCGGCACGACGTGGACGTCCCGGGACCGGACCTTGGCCACGGCCCCGAACCGGATCGCCGCCCGCCGGGCCCATCCGCTGAGCTGGTAGGTGACCGCGGCGGCCACCAGCAGGACGAGGATGTATTCGCGCATCGCTAGGCGGTCCGGGGACCTTCGGTCGGCGACGCAGGGGTCGCCGTCGTCCCGCTCGGGTCGGTCCCGTCGGTCTCACCGGTGCCGTTCTGCGCCGTACCCTCGCCCGCCGGCGCATCCGCTGCCGGGGCGGGCGTCTCCTCGGCCGGAGCGGGCGTCTCGCCGGCGAAGGAGCGTACGCCGGCGGAGACCGCGCGCAACTCGTCGAGGGAGATGATCCCCTGCCGGACGACACGGCCCTCCGGATAGCCGGTGAAGTCGACGATGGTCGAGGGCACCGGGCCCGGGGTCGGACCGCCGTCGAGGTAGAGGGCGACGTCCACACCGAGCTGATCGGCGGCCTCCCGGACCGTGGTGGCCGGTGACTGACCCGAGACGTTCGCGCTGCTCACCGCCAACGGACCGGTCCGCCGCAGCACCTCGCGGGCGAGCTCGTTGTCGGGCACCCGCAGCGCAATGGTGCCGTTGGTCTCGCCGAGGTCCATCCGCAGGCTCGACTGGGCCCGGCAGATGATCGTCAACGGCCCCGGCCAGAACGCGGCGACGAGCTGGTTCGCAGCCTCGGGTACATCGATGGCCAGCGCGGCCATCACACCCTCGTCACCGATCAGCACGGGCGGGGGCATGTCCCGGCCGCGGTGCTTGGCGGTCAGCAGTCGCTGCACGGCGTACGCATCGAAAGCATCGGCGCAGACCCCGTAGACCGTGTCGGTCGGCATCACCATCACCCGGCCCTCGGCGATGACCTCCTTGGCCGCGGCCAGTGCCGGCCCGGTGTCACCCTGGGTGCAGTCGACGATCCTGGGCCCGGGCGCGGGCGGGACGACGGCCGACTCGGTGTCCTTCTGCTCCTCCGGCATGTCGCTCACCCCCTCATCCTGCCACCTGCGTGCGGGTCCCCGACACGAACCGTGGTCGCCCGGACAGATCCGGGTGGTCGACGACACCGGTCCAGGCGGGTCCGGCGAAGACCGCCGGCGCCGTCCGGCCGTGGCTGTCGTCGTGCTCGCAGACGACCACCCCGCCCGGGCGCAACAGCCGGCGGGCGGTCCGCTCCACCGCCCGGATCGCCTCGAGGCCGTCCGCGCCGGAGAACACCGCCAGCGCCGGATCGTGGGCGGTGACCTCGACCGGCAGACGATCGCGGACGGTCAGCGGGACGTACGGTGGGTTGACGACGACGATGTCGACCGTGCCGTCCCACTCGGGGGCGGCGTCGGCCAGATCGCCCAGCCGGACGTCGACGCCGGTGCCGGCCAGGTTGGCCCGGGTCCAACGGATCGCGGCGGGATCGAGCTCGACCGCGACGACCTCGCAGCCGGGCACCTCGTCGACCAGAGCGGCGCTGATGGCGCCCGAGCCGGCACACAGTTCGACGACCCGGGGCCTACGTCCTTGTCCGCGCACCGCGCGGGCCGCGTCGATTGCCGCCCCGGCGACCAGCTCGGTCTCCGGACGCGGCACGAACACACCGGGGCCGACGGCCACCCGAACGTGACGGAACCAGGCCTCCCCGGTGAGGTGCTGGAGGGGGACGCCCTCGGCGCGGCGGGCCAGTAGCTCGCGGTAGGCCTCGACCCGGGCCGCATCCGGCGGGTCGGCCATCACCAGGTCCCCCGGGGTGATCCCCAGCACGTGGGCGAGCAGCAACCGGGCATCGACCTGCGGCGAGGCCACCCGGCCGCGGAGCAGCTCGGCGCCGCGGCGGGCCAGCGCCGTCGGACGGATCGGCGCATCGCCGCCGGTGGTGGTGCCCGTCCGGTCGTCACACATCCGGTCCTCGCATCCGGTCGCTGCGCATCCGGCGGGCGCTCACTCGGCGACCGACCGGAGTCGCTCGGCGGTGTCGGCGCTCTGCAGCGCCTCGATCACCGGGCCGAGGTCACCGTTCAGCACCTGGTCGAGGTTGTGCGCCTTGTACCCGATGCGGTGGTCAGCGATGCGGTTCTCGGGGAAGTTGTATGTCCGCACCCGTTCGGACCGGTCGACCGTACGCACCTGGGAGCGCCGGGCCTCGGACGCCTCGGCGGCGGACTCATCCTCGGCGCGGGCCACCAGCCGGGCCCGCAGGATGCGCAGGGCCTGCTCCTTGTTCTGCAGCTGGGACCGCTCGTTCTGACAGGTCACCACGATGCCGCTCGGCAGGTGGGTGATCCGGACCGCGGAGTCGGTGGTGTTGACACCCTGGCCGCCCTTGCCGCTGGAGCGGTAGACATCGATCCGCAGGTCGTCGGGGTCGATCTCGATCGCATCGTCGTCCTCGACGTCGGGCATCACCAGCACCCCGGCGGCGGAGGTGTGGATCCGGCCCTGGGACTCGGTGACCGGCACCCGTTGGACCCGGTGCACCCCGCCCTCGAACTTGAGCGTGCCGTACGGCATCCGGTCCGGGTCGGCGGCGGAGGGGGCGTGCACCACGAAGGTGATCGACTTGTAGCCACCGAGATCGGTTTCCTGCGCCTCAAGGATCTCGATCTTCCAGCCGCGGGCCTCGGCGAACCGGCGGTACATGCCGAAGAGGTCACCGGCGAACAGCGCCGATTCCTCCCCGCCCTCACCGGACTTGATCTCGACGATCGCGTCCAGCGAGTCGTTCGGATCCCGTGGGGCGAGCAGGCGGACGAGTCGCTCGTCGACGGTGTGCAGGCGCTCGGCGAGGTCCTCGGCCTCCGCGGCGAACCCGGGGTCCTCGCCCGCCAGCTCGAGCGCGGCGGTCAGGTCCTCGCTCAGTCGGTGGTACTCGTCGGCGGCCCGGACCACCGGCCCGAGGTCGGCGTAGCGCCGGCCCAGGCGCCGCATCGCGCGCTGGTCGGCCAGCACCGCCGGGTCCGCCATCCGTACCTCGACCTCGTGGTACTCCTCGCGCAACGGCGTCACGGCCGCCAGCAGGGACTGCAGACGGTCATCGGACTCGGACATCGGGACCTCCGGGGGCGTACGCGGGAGACGGGCGGGAACGACGAACGCCGGGGCGCAGCCTGGCTGCACCCCGGCGTTGCGGGAGGACTACTTGCCCTTCTTGAAGCTGCCGTAGCGCTTCTCGAACCTGGCGACGCGGCCGCCGGTGTCGAGGATCTTCTGCTTGCCGGTGTAGAAGGGGTGGCAGGCCGAGCAGACGTCGGCGCGGATCTCGCCGGCGGGGGCCGTGGAACGAGTGGTGAAGGTGTTGCCGCAGGTGCAGACGACCTTCGTCTCGTGGTAATCGGGGTGGATCCCCTGCTTCATCTCATTCTCCTTGTCGTGTGGTGGCGCCGGGTCGTCCGATCAGGGTGGAGGCTCCTGCGGGCGTGAACCGGACCAAGGGACAACTATGCCGCAAACGCCGACGGAGCACCAAATGTTCCCGGTGCCCCTGCCCGTGCCGGCGGGTGACCCGATCAGAACCCGTCGCGGTTCGGCGTGCTCTTGGAGATCTGGATCAGGAACTCCGCGTTGGACTGGGTCTTCCTCATCTGCTTGAGCAGCATCTCGAGCGCCTGCTGGCCGTCCATGTTGGACAGCACCCGGCGCAGCTTCCACATGATCGCAAGCTCGTGGGCGCCGAGCAGCAGCTCCTCGCGCCGGGTGCCGGACTGCACCACGTCGATGGCCGGGAAGATCCGCTTCTCCGCGTACTCCCGGCGCAGCCGCAGCTCCATGTTGCCGGTGCCCTTGAACTCCTCGAAGATGACCTCGTCCATCTTCGAGCCGGTCTCGACCAGCGCGGTGGCGAGGATCGTCAACGATCCGCCGTTCTCGATGTTGCGCGCAGCGCCGAAGAACTTCTTCGGCGGGTAGAGCGCCGCGGAGTCGACGCCACCGGAGAGGATCCGGCCGGAGGCGGGGGCGGCGAGGTTGTAGGCGCGCCCCAGGCGGGTGATGCCGTCGAGCAGCACGACGACGTCGCGGCCCAGCTCGACCAGGCGCTTGGCCCGCTCGATGGCCAGCTCGGCGACCGTGGTGTGGTCGTCGGCGGGACGGTCGAAGGTCGACGAGATGACCTCACCGGAGGTCGTCCGCTCGAAGTCGGTGACCTCCTCGGGACGCTCGTCGACAAGGACCACCATGAGGTGGACCTCGGGATTGTTGCGTGCGATCGCATTGGCGATCGACTGCATCACGAAGGTCTTGCCCGCCTTCGGCGGCGACACGATCAGACCGCGCTGGCCCTTGCCCACCGGGGCGACCAGGTCGATGATCCGGCCGGTCATGTTGGTCGGATCGGACTCCAGCCGCAGCTGCTCGTCGGGGTAGAGCGGGGTGAGCTTGTTGAACTCCGGCCGCTCCTTCATCGTCGCCGGTTCGGCGCCGTTGATCGAGTCGATCCGGACCAGCGGGTTGAACTTCGCCTTGTGCTGCTCCCCCTCGCGCGGCTGGCGCAGCGCCCCGGTCACCACGTCGCCCTTGCGCAGGCCGTACTTCTTCACCATGCCGAGGGAGACGTACGCATCGTCGGACCCCGGCAGGTAGCCGGAGGTGCGGACGAAGGCGTAATTGTCCAGGACGTCGAGTACGCCGGCCACCGGGGTCAGGACGTCGTCCTCGGCCACGGTCGGCTCGTTCTCGTAGCGATCCATGCCGCCACTGCGCCCACCACCGGTGGTCGTCCGGCGGTTCTGCCGATCACGGCCACGGCGCCGGCGGCTGCGCCGGCCACCGGCCTCGCCGCGGTCCTCCCGGTCCTGACGGTTGCCACCGTCGCGGTCCTGACGGTTGCCACCCTCACGATCCTGACGGTTACCACCCTCACGATCCTGACGGTTACCACCCTCGCGGTTCTGCCGGGGCTGACCCTCCTGGCGTTCCGCCCGCTGCCGGTCGGCGCCGCCCTGTTCGGTCGACTCGACGTGCTGGCGGTCCTGCGAGCGCTGGCGCACCGGCTCTCCCTGCGACTCACGCTCGCCCCGGGCCTCCTCGCGGCGGGGCTCCTCCCGGCGGGGAGCGGTCGTGGCGCCGTCGGCCGCGGCGGGCTCGGTCCGACGGCGGGCGGGACGCTCGGCACGCTCACCACCCTGCTCCGGCGCCCGGTGCGCCGTACGCTCCGCCGGCTCAGCGGCAGCCGGCTGCGCCGGGGCCCCCTGGGCACGTCGGCTGCCCCGCCCACCGGGCGGGGTCGAGCCCGCTGCAGCGGCGCCGGACGACTGACCGGCCTGCGCGGACCGGATCGCGGCGATCAGGTCGGCCTTGCGCATGCCGGAGGTGCCCTTGACCCCCAGCCCGCCGGCCATCTGGCGCAGCTCGGGCAGCACTTTGGCCTCGAGCCCACCCGCGGCGCGCTTGGTCGCCGTCGGGGTCGCGTTGTCCACCGGGGTCGTCGCATTCGACGTTTCGGTCACGGGATTCCTTTCCGGGGACCGGGACGCACTACTGACGTCACGCCGGTCCTGGGCCTTCGACGGCCCGCTGTTCGGATCAGTGCCGCGCTTCCTCGGGAATGCCCGTCAGGGACTGCCATTCAGGGATCAGGAAACGCGCCACGCGTGCCCACCACGACCATCGGATCGCGCGGTGATGACCGTACGATCCCGACTGCACTGCGGTCCGACTGCGCTGCAGTCCGACCGCACTACTGCCCTGAAGGGGACCGAGGTCTGTGCCGCCACGGGGAGATCAGATGATCCGGGCACCATGCGTCGCCCAGACGGGGCGATGCGCTGGTCCTGAGCGTACCACCCGATCCGCAGTCCGTACACAGGGACGGCGGATCGGCTGGCGGTGGGGTCCGTCGGGCTGCCTCAGTCCTCGCAGATCGAGACGATGTGCGCCGGCCCGCCGACATGCAACAGCCGTCGGTCGAAGCCCTGGAACGGCGTACGGGCCAGCTCGTCGAGCATCTCCTCGGTGCCCAGCACGACCACGGTCGGCCCGGCACCGGAGATGATCGCCGCGTGCCCGCGGGCCCGCAGGTCGGCGACCAGTCGGGCCGACTCGGGCATCAGCTCGGCGCGGTAGCGCTGGTGCAGCCAGTCCGCGGTCGCATCCAGCAGCAGATCCGGGCGCTGGGCGAGGGCGTGCACCAGCAGCGCCGCCCGGCCGGTGTTGGCCGCGGCGTCCGCATGGCTCACCTCGGCGGGCAGCACCTCGCGGGCCTTCCGGGTGGGCACCGCCCGCTGGGGGATGTACGCCAGGGCGCGCAGGTCTCCGGACAGCGGTGCGGACACCGCGCGCCCGCTGTCGGCGCTCCCCCACGCGATCGCCAGGCCGCCGAGGATCACCGCGGCGACGTTGTCGGCGTGACCCTCGAGCCGGGTGCCGATCCGTTCCATCCATTTGCGGTCCGGCTGGGACGCCGGATGGGCGTACGCCCAGGCGAGCAGCAGGCCGGCGGTGATGGCGGCGGAGGAGGAACCCAGGCCGCGCCCGTGCGGGATCGAGTTGTGCGCCTGCAGGCGCAGTCCGTTCGGCGGGGCGACCCGCAGCGACTCCAGCCCGGAGAGGAAGGTCGAGACGATCAGGTGCGAGGCGTCCCGGGGGACGTCGTCGGCACCCTCGCCGGTGACATCGACATCGATGCCGGACGGCCGAGTGGTCAGGGTGACCTCGTCGAACCAGTCGAGGGCCATGCCCATGCAGTCGAAGCCCGGGCCGAGATTGGCCGAGGATGCCGGGACGCGGACGACGATCCTCACCTCAGCGCCCCTCCACCCGCATCAGGCTGGACACCTCGTACACCTCGGGGATGGCCACGAGCTCGTCGACGGTCGCCTCGACATCGGCGTTGCGGGCGGTGTGCGTGCCCAGCACCAACCGGGCGGTCCCGCTGGCGTCCTCCTGACGCATGGTCATGATCGAGACATTGTGATCGGCCAACACCTTTGCGACCTTGGCCAGCACACCCACCGTGTCCTCGACCTCCAGGGCGATGTGGAACCGGGTGATCACGTCGCCGATCGGGGCGACCTCGAGGTCCTGGTAGACCGCGGAGCGTGCGCCGAGCCCGCCCACGACACGGTGCCGGGCGACCGTCACCAGGTCCCCGAGCACGGCGGAGGCGGTCGGTGCGCCACCGGCACCCTTGCCGTAGAACATCAGCTGACCGGCCGCCGCGGTCTCCACGAACACGGCATTGAACGCCCCGCCGACGCCGGCGAGCGGGTGATGGGCGGGCAGCATCGCCGGGTGCACCCGGGCCGAGACCCGACGCTGTCCGTCCGGGAGCTCCTCGAGCTCGCAGATCGCCAGCATCTTGACCACCATGCCGAGCGACTCGGCCGCGGCGATGTCGGCCCGGGACACGTCGGTGATGCCCTCGCGGTGGACGTCGTCGAGGGTGACCCGGGAATGGAACGCCAGCGTGGCCAGGATCGCCGCCTTGGCGGCCGCGTCGTACCCCTCGACATCGGCCGTCGGATCCGCCTCGGCGTACCCGAGGGCCTGGGCCTCGCTGAGGGTCTCGGCGAAACCGGCACCGGCGGTGTGCATCTTGTCCAGGATGAAGTTCGTCGTGCCGTTGACGATCCCCATCACCCGGGTGACCTGGTCACCCACCAGCGAGTCGCGCATCGGTCGGACGATCGGGATGGCCCCGGCCACCGCCGCCTCGTAGTAGAGGTCGGTCCGGTTGCCGTCGGCCGCCGCCACCAGGGTGGGTCCGTCCTCGGCGAGCAGTGCCTTGTTGGCGGTGACCACCGGTTTGCCGGCCCTCAGCGCCTGCAGGATCCAGCTCCGGGCGGGCTCGATGCCGCCGACGACCTCGATCACCAGGTCGACGTCGTCGCGCCCGATCAGCCCGGCCGCGTCCGTGGTGAACAGCTCGGAGGGCAGGCCGGGGCGCTCGCGGTCGGCACGGCGCACCGCGATCCCGACCAGGTGCAGCGGGGCTCCGACGCGCGCAGCGAGGTCGTCGCCGTGGTCCAGCAGCTGACGCGCCACTTCGGCGCCGACCACGCCACAGCCGAGCAGTGCCACGCCCAGCGGGCGCCCGACCGGTTCATTCATTCTGTCAACCTCACTGTGCTTCGTAGGATCGGCGTGCTTCATCGGATCGGGCCCGGGTCTGCCGGTCCGCCGTGTCCGGGGGCCTCACGGTACCGGGTCGTCTCACGGTACCGGGTCGTAGCCGAGGTCGAGCGCGAGGAGGTCCTCGATGGTCTCGCGGCGCACCAGGGTGTGCAGTGCGCCGTCGCGGACGGCCACCACCGACGGCCGCGGCACCATGTTGTAGTTGGAGGCCATCGCCCGGCTGTACGCCCCCGACCCGGGCACCGCGACCAGGTCACCCGGAGCGATGTCGGCCGGCATGAACTCGTCGCGGACCAGGATGTCCCCGCCCTCGCAGTGCTTGCCGACGATCCGCGACAGCCGGGCACCGGCGGTCGAGGCGCGGCTGGCCAGGGTGGCGGAGTACTCGGCTCCGTAGAGGGCCGGGCGGATGTTGTCGCTCATCCCCCCGTCCACCGAGATGTACGTACGGGTCGCGCCGCCGTCCAGCACCACCTGCTTGACCGTCCCGACCCGGTAGAGCGCCATCGTGGTCGGGCCGACGATGGCCCGTCCGGGCTCGATGGACATCCGCGGCACCTGGACCGCCAGGTCGTGGGCCTGCTCCTCGACGATCGCCCGCAGAGCACCGGCCAGCTGCTCGGGGCTCTCCGGGCGGTCCAGTGAGGTGTAGGCGATGCCGAAACCGCCGCCCAGGTCCATCTCGGGCAGTTCGCGATCGAACTCGCGGGCCACCTCGGCGTGCAGCGTCATGATCCGCCGGGCGGCCACCTCGAAGCCGTGGGTCTCGAAGATCTGCGATCCGATGTGGGAGTGGATGCCGATCAGCTCCAGGTGCGGGTCCGCCTCACAGGCCCGCAGCGCCTCCTTCGCCTGGCCGGAGGCGATGGAGAAGCCGAACTTCTGGTCCTCGTGCGCGGTGGCGATGTACTCGTGGGTGTGCGCCTCGACCCCGGTGGTCACCCGGACCATCACCCGGGGACGTACGCCCCGCTCGGCGGCCAGCCGGCCGAGCCGCTCGATCTCGTCGAAGGAGTCGACGATGATGCGCCCCACCCCCGCCTCGAGGGCCATGCCGATCTCGGCCTCCGACTTGTTGTTGCCGTGCAGGCCGATGCGGTCCCCCGGGACGCCGCCGCGCAGCGCGACGGTCAGCTCGCCGCCGGTGCTGCAGTCGACGAACAGGCCGTCGGCCAGGGCCCAGCCGGCCACGGCGGTGGTGAGGAAGGACTTGCCCGCGTAGTAGACGTCCCAGCCGGCGAACGCCTCGACGAACGACCGGGCCCGCCGGTGGAAGTCCACCTCGTCCAGGACGTACACCGGGGTGCCGCACCGCTCGGCGATCTCGGTGGCCCGCAGACCGCCGACCGTCAGGATGCCCTCGTCGTCCCGTTCGACCGTGGTGCTCCACAGGACGGGGAGCAGGGCGTTGACGTCCTCGGGGAGGCGCAGCCACTGGGGGCCGGGGGCGATGGTGTCGGCATGGATCGAGCCGGCGACGTGCATGTGCGTCATGGGCCCTACTCTGCCAGCGACACGCCGGTCGGCCCACCGGATCGCGCCGGATGGACGGGGTCGGACGGACCGATTGGACACCACCCCACGGCGATGGTGCTATATTTGCCCAGTTGCCACCGCAGGGTGCGAATCCGGCAGGCGACAGGCCCCCATAGCTCAGGGGATAGAGCACCGCCCTCCGGAGGCGGGAGCGTAGGTTCGAATCCTACTGGGGGCGCCAGGAAAGCAGGGCGCCAGGCCGCTGGAGATCGGTATCCGATCCTCAGCGGCCGTTTTCACGACAGCCGGTGGCACCGCGCGACATCACTTGTCTCCCGATCGCCGATCCGGCCGTCACGCGCCGGCAGGGCGACCCGGCGGGGCGACCCGGTAGCCTTGCGTTCCGTGACTCCTGCCGAGACGACACCCCGCCCGCACCGCAGCCCTCTGGGACCGGCCCTGGGCGCGGCGCTGGTCTGGATCGGGTCGCGGCTGGCCATGCTGGCGCTCTTCTTCAGCGTGGAGATCACCGTCTGGTGGGACGTCTACTACTACTTCACCAAGATCTCCGGGCTGACCGAGGCCGGCCTCGCCCACACCCTGGTGGAGTACCCGACACCGGTGGTGTGGTTGCTGCGGCTGCCCTTCCTCCTCGGCGGTGGTGACCAGACGGCGTACGTGGCGTTGTTCATGGTGCTGATGGGCCTGCTCGACGCCGCCCTCACGGTGTGGCTGTGGGTGCGTGGGTGGCGGGCCGGTTCGACCGTCGCGGCCTACTACTGGATGGTCTTCACCGCCCTGATCGGCCCGCTCGTCTACACCCGGTTCGACCTGGTGCCGTCGGTCCTGGCGGCCGCGGCGCTACTGCTGCTCGCGCGCACCCCGGCGGTGTCCGGCGGCCTGGTCGCGGTCGGGGCCGCGATCAAGCTGTGGCCGGCGCTGCTGATCACCGGCCTCTTCGGTCGCCGGCGCGGCCGGGGCGCGGTCTGGGTCGGCTTCGGGGCGACCGGTGCCGTCCTGGTGGCCCTCAGCCTGCTCACCGGCGGCTGGGCCCGGTTGATCTCACCGCTCACCTGGCAGGGCGGGCGCGGCCTGCAGATCGAGTCGGTGTGGGCCACCCCGGCGATGGTCAACGTGCTGGCCCACCCCGCCCGCTACGTCATCCAGATCTCGCAGTACCAGGCCTACGAGGTGTTCGGGCCGGGTGTGCCGGCGATGCTCACGGTGGCCACCGTCGCCACTTTGGTCGGCGGGCTGGCGATCATCGCGCTCGGCATCCGGGCCTGGCGCTCCCCCGGCCACGACCTCTACACCGGCGCGATGATCATGACCGCGGTGGTCGCCGTCATGATCATCACCAACAAGACCTTCAGCCCCCAGTACCTGGTCTGGCTCGGCGGCCCGCTCGCCGTCCTCACCGCCGCCCGGGCGGGACGGCCGGGCGACGCGAGGATCCCCGGCAGCGACATCGCGCTGCTGGTCCTCGCGCTGGTCCTCGCGCTGCTCACCCAGCTGATCTACCCGGGCTTCTACGGCTGGATCACCGAGGCCGGACCGGGCACCGGCCGTACGGCGATGACCCTGGTCCTGACCGTGCGCAACCTCGGCATGCTGGTCTTCACCGTGCTGGCCTACGTCCGCGCCTGGTCGCTGCTCACCGCCACCCCCGGCGACACGGAAGCGGCCGCGGACGAGACGGTGGGCGAGGTCGCCGGGACCGAGAAGGTCGCCTGATCCGGACCGCGTTTGCCACCGTACGGCACACCTCGAGCGGTCGTCCGGCCACGCCGCGATCGGCCGGCTGACGAGCCGTGGCCGCCCCACCCGGCGGCGGCCCTCCACATCGCACACCACATGGCGTACTGGTCACTTTCGGCTACGATCGGCAGAGGTATGCCGGGTCCGTCCGGGATACCGGATGTGGGACACACCGCCGTGGACGGGTCATCCGGACCTCCCCGTAGCGAGCACTCGTTCAGGCGCTGTCCCACGAAGTGACCGAATCGCGACGGAAGAAGGCGACCGTGGCCCCCGCGCCCGAACCAAACACCACTACCAGCTCTGCTGATTTCGGAGCCAACGACTGGCTCATCGAGGAGATGCTCGACCGTTTCAGGACCGACCCCACGTCGGTCGACGGGAGCTGGCAGGCGTTCTTCACCGAGCGGGGTGAGACACCGGCCCCCACCCCCGCCCCGGTGGCCCGACCGGCCGCCGCGACTCCGACACCCCCGACCCCCGCCGCCCCCAAGCACCCGGCCACCGCGCCGTCGACCCCGCCCGCTGCCTCGGCCCCCGCGGTGACCGCCGCCGCGGCCGCCCCGAAGTCGCCCCGGGTGGAACGCCCCAACGAGGTGCGCTCCGGCCCCCGACCGGTCCGCGCCGGCCAGGACTCCGGCGTCCCGGCCGATCCGCCGAACCCGTCGCTGCGGCCCGAGGCCGGCTCCGACCAGCCGGTGCGTACGGTGATGAAGGGTGCGCCGATGCGCACCGCGAAGAACATGGATCTCTCTCTCAGCGTGCCGACGGCCACCTCGGTGCGCACGATCCCGATGAAGCTGCTCATCGACCAGCGGTCCATGATCAACAACCACCTGCGCCGGGCCCGCGGCGGCAAGATCAGCTTCACCCATCTCATCGCGTACGCCCTGGTCCAGGCGGTCAAGGACGTCCCGGCGATGAACAACTCCTACGACGTCACCGGCGGCAAGCCCACCCTGGTCGAGAACCCGCATGTGAACGTGGGGCTGGCGATCGACGTCCCGAAGCCGGACGGCACCCGTCAGCTGCTGGTGCCCAACATCAAGGCCGCCGAGACGCTCACCTTCGCCCAGTTCTGGTCCGCGTACGAGGAACTGGTGCAGAAGGGGCGGGGCAACAAGCTCACCGTCGACGACTTCGCCGGCACCACCGTCTCGCTGACCAACCCGGGGCCGATGGGCACCCACCACTCCGTGCCGCGGCTGATGAACGGCCAGGCGGCGATCATCGGGATGGGCTCGATCGCCTACCCGCCGGAGTTCGAGGGCTCGGACCCGGAGCGGCTGGAGGAGCTGGGCATCGGCAAGATCTGCACGCTCACCTCCACCTACGATCACCGCGTCATCCAGGGCGCCCAGTCCGGTGAGTTCCTCAACCGGATGCACGACCTGCTGCTGGGCGCCGATGACTTCTACGAGAAGGTCTTCGCCTCGCTGCGCATCCCGTACGCCCCGTACAAGTGGACGCCGGACAAGGGCCACCAGCACGAGGACGCGATCTCCAAGCAGACCCGGGTGATGGACCTGGTCAACGCCTACCGCGTCTCCGGCCACTACCTGGCCGACATCGATCCGCTGGAGTACCACCAGCGCTCGTTCCCCGACCTCGAGCTGGAGAGCCACGGGCTGTCCGTCTGGGACCTGGACCGGTCGTTCGCCGTCGGTGGCCTCGGCCCGGACCAGAAGCGGTTCATGAAGCTGCGCGACATCATCATCACGATGCGCGACGCCTACTCCCGCGCCGTCGGCATCGAGTACATGCACCTCGGCTCGCCCGAGCAGCGCCGCTGGATCCAGGACCGGGTGGAGCGCCGCTACACCCAGATCCCCGGTGAGGAGCACCTGCGGATCCTCGACAAGCTCAACGAGGCCGAGCTCTTCGAGACGTTCCTGCAGACCAAGTACGTGGGCCAGAAGCGGTTCTCCCTGGAGGGCGGGGAGTCGGCCATCGTGGCGCTCGACGAGATCTGTGACCAGGCGGCGCAGGACGGCCTCGACGAGGTCGCCATCGGCATGCCGCACCGCGGCCGGCTGAATGTGCTGACCAACATCGTCGGCAAGTCGTACGGCTCGGTCTTCCGGGAGTTCGACGGCAACCTCGACCCGCGCTCCGTGCAGGGCTCCGGCGACGTGAAGTACCACCTCGGCGCCGAGGGCACCTTCACCGCGATGGACGGCTCGACGATCCGCGCCTCCGTGGCCGCCAACCCCTCCCACCTGGAGGCCGTCGACCCGGTCCTGGAGGGCATCGCCCGCGCCAAGCAGGACATGCTGAACCGCAGCTACGAGTTCCCGGTGCTGCCGGTCCTGCTGCACGGCGACGCGTCGTTCGCCGGCCAGGGCGTGATCGCCGAGACCTTCCAGATGTCGCAGCTGCGCGGCTTCCGCACCGGTGGCACGATCCACATCATCGTGAACAACCAGATCGGCTTCACCACCTCCCCCGACTCCAGCCGTTCGACGTTCTACTCCTCCGGCATGGCCAAGGGCTACGACGTGCCGATCATCCACGTCAACGGGGACGACCCCGAGGCGGTCGTCCGGGCGTCCCGGTTCGCCTACGAGTTCCGCCGCGAGTTCAACAAGGACGTCGTGCTGGACATCGTCTGCTACCGCCGCCGCGGCCACAACGAGGGTGACGACCCGAGCTTCACCCAGCCGACGATGTACCGGATGATCGAGAACAAGCGGTCCGCCCGCAAGCTCTACGCCGAGTCGCTGATCGGCCGCGGCCTGATCTCCATCGAGGACGCCGAGGCCGTGATGGACCGGTTCCACGAGCGGCTGGAGAGCGTGTTCAAGGAGGTCCGCGAGGACAAGGGCACCGACACCGCCTACACCACCACGCCGGACTACCCGGAGAAGTCCGAGTTCGTCCAGGGCACCGCAGTGAGCCCCGAGGTGCTCAAGCGGGTCGCCGACGCGTACGTCGACTACCCGGAGGGCTTCACCCCGCACCGCAAGGTCCGCCCCCAGCTCGAGCGCCGTGCCGCGGCGATCATGCAGGGCCCGATCGACTGGGCGACCGCCGAGCTGCTCGCCATCGGCTCGGTGCTGATGGACGGCCGTACGGTCCGGATGACCGGCCAGGACACCCGCCGCGGCACGTTCTCGCAGCGCTTCGCCGCCGTGATCGACTCCGACAACGGTGACGCATGGGTGCCGCTGAAGCACCTCACCGAGGACCAGGGCAAGTTCCACGTCTTCAACTCGCTGCTCAGCGAGTACGCCGTGATGGGCTTCGAGTACGGCTACTCGGTCGCCCGGCCCGACGCGCTGGTGATGTGGGAGGCACAGTTCGGCGACTTCGCCGACGGCGCCCAGACGATCTCGGACGAGTTCATCGCCTCGGGCAACACCAAGTGGGGCCAGAAGTCCGGCGTCGTGCTGCTGCTGCCGCACGGTTACGAGGGCCAGGGCGCCGACCACTCCTCGGCCCGGATCGAGCGGTGGCTGCAGATGTGCGCCGAGGACAACATGGCCGTGTGCCAGCCCTCGACCCCGGCGAACTACTTCCACCTGCTGCGCCAGCACGCCCTGGTCGGTTGGCACCGCCCGCTGATCGTGCCGACGCCGAAGTCCATGCTCCGCAACAAGCTGGCCACCTCGATGCCGGAGGACTTCACCACCGGCCGATGGCAGCATTCGCTGAGCGATCCGTCGATCACCGACCCGTCGCAGGTCGAGCGGGTGCTGATCTGCTCGGGCAAGGTCCGCTGGGAGCTCGTCCACGCCCGTGACAAGAAGGGCCTCAACGGCAAGGTCGCCATCGTCACCCTGGAACGTCTCTACCCGCTGTCCACCGATGCCCTGCTGGAGGTGCTGGCGCCCTACCGGCACGTCACCGACATCCGCTGGGTGCAGGACGAGCCGGCGAACCAGGGGCCGTGGCCGTTCCTGCACTACTCGCTGCTGCCCGACCTGGCCGCCAAGGACCCGAGCCGTGACTGGAGCGCCATGCCGGCGATCTGCCGGCCGGCCTCGGCGACCACCGCGGTCGGCAGCAAGAAGCGTCACGACGCGGAGGAGCAGGAACTGATGGATGCCGCCTTCGGGCCGCGCGGGTGACGTCGGTGTACTTCACCGACCGGGGTATCGAGGAGCTCGAGGCGCGCCGCGGGGAGGAGGAGGTCTCCTTCCTGTGGCTCGCCGAGCAGTTCCGTTTCTTCGTCGATCTCCACCCGGAGTTCGAGACGCCCGTGGAGCGGCTGGCCACGTGGCTGGCGCGCCTGGACGACGAGGACGACGACACCGACACCGACGACTGACCCGGTGACGCCCGGTCCGGCCGGGCGTCACCGGCCAATGCGAGGGGGTCCCTTGCCAGTGGGCACG
>NZ_JAYFNG010000034.1:0-54013 GCF_034933565.1 Raineyella sp. | reverse complement strand
GGGGGGGGGGCCCCCCTCCGTAGCTCGGTGAGTGTGGATCAGCGCATGGCGGTGATCAGTGCTTCTCGGAGCCTTCCAGCTCGCGTGTCTCGGCGGCACCCTCGTGCTCGAGCTTGTGCTCAGCGTCCTGCTCGGCGCCGTGGTGGGCGTGTGCCTCCTCGAGCTCCTCGCGGGTGGGGTGCGGGATGTTGCCCTCGGCCCACCACCGGGACGCCCTGGCGCGGGCCTTCGAGACGTTCTGCCCGTTGCGCTGCACGCCGCGGGCGTCGGTGTCCGAACCGGACTCCAGCACCGGCGCATCGTCCGTCGAGGTGAGGGTGAACGCCTCGTCGTGGCTGATCTCCACGTGGTCCTCGACGTAGCCGCCCTCGGCGTTGCGGCGCATGTCGCCGGTCGGCGAACCGTGCAGCAGACGCTCGTGGTCGGTGTTCTTCTTGCCGAGGCAGATCCGCTTGGTCACCCAGAAGGCGATGACCGGCACGACGAAGATCGCGATCCGCAGGAACCAGGAGATCGCGTTCAGTGACAGCTTGAAGTGGGTGGCGATGAGGTCGTTCGCGCCACCGAACTGGAGCAGCAGCATCAGCGTGATGATCGCGACACCGAACGCGGTCCGGGTCGGGTTGTCCTGCGGACGCTCCAGCAGGTTGTGCGACCGGGTGTCACCGGTGAACCAGGCCTCGATCCAGGGCCACAGCGCCATCAGCGTGAAGAAGGCGCCGAGCAGGATCACGCCGGGGATGAAGATGTTCCAGGACCAGGTGGTGTGGCCCCAGTGGGACTCCCAGCCCGGCATGATGCGGACGGCACCCTCGACCCAGCCCATGTACCAGTCGGGCTGGGAACCCGCGGTGACCTGGGCCGGGTTGTACGGGCCGTACGTCCACACCGGGTTGATGGTGACCAGCGCGCCGAACAGGGCGATGACGCCGAACACCAGGAAGAACAGGCCACCGGCCTTGGCGGTGTACACCGGGAACGCCGGCTCGCCGACCGCATTGGTCTCGGTGCGGCCCGGGCCGGGGAACTGGGTGTGCTTGTAGTAGGCCACCAGGCCGACGTGGACCGCCAGCAGACCGAGGATCAGGGCCGGGATCAGCAGGATGTGCACCATGTAGAGCCGTGACACGATCAGGTCGCCGGGGAACTCGCCGTTGAAGGTGAAGAACTCGACCCAGGTGCCGATCAGCGGGATGGAGCGCATCAGACCGTCGGCGAACCGCAGGCCGGTGCCCGACAGCAGGTCGTCGGGGAGCGAGTAGCCGGAGAACCCGGCCATGGTGCCCAGGAAGAGCAGACCGACGCCGAGGATCCACTGGATCTCGCGGGGCTTGCGGAAGGCGCCGGTGAAGAACACCCGCGCGGCGTGGGCGAAGGCCGACGCCACGAACAGCAGGGCCGCCCAGTGGTGCATCTGGCGCAGCAGCAGGCCGCCGCGGATGTCCATCGAGATGTGGATCGTCGACTCGAACGCCTGGGACATCATCATGCCCTTCATCAGCTGGTACGAGCCGTTGTACTCGACCTCAGCCATGGAGGGCTTGAACCAGATGGTGAGGAACACGCCGGTCAGCAGCAGCACGACGAAGGACCACATGGCGATCTCACCGATCAGGAACGACCAGTGGTTCGGGAAGATGTAGCGCAGCCCGAACTTGCCCAGGCCGGCGATCCCGAGGCGATCGTCGAGCCAGCCCGCGAGCGGGCCCCGCTTGACCAACGCCGGGGGCAGGTCGACGTCCTTCGCGGAGGCGGTGCGCGTCGTGGTGGCGGCGCTGCCCGGGTCGCGGGACTCAGAGACGGAGGTGGGCTTGGCCATCACGCGTCACCTTCCTTGAAGTCGTTGCGGGAGTCGCGCTCGAAGAAGCTCGGGCCCACCGGGACGGTGAAGTCCTGGGTCGCGATGAGGTAGCCCTCGGTGTCGACGCTGAGCTTGAGCTGGGGCAGCGACCGGGCGGCGGGGCCGAAGACCACATGACCGGAGTTGCCGAGGTCGAAGGTCGACTGGTGGCACGGGCACAGCAGGTGGTGCGTCTGCTGCTCCCACAGGGTGATCGGGCAGCCGACGTGGGTGCAGATCTTCGAGTAGCACAGGATGCCCGACACCTGCCAGTCCTTGCGGGAGGCCGGGATGTTGATCGACGCCGGATCCATCCGGACGACGATGATCGACGACTTGGCCTTCTGCTGCTGGTACTCGACGCCGTGGTAGTTCTCGAGGTTCTCCGGCTGCGCGTTGATCAGCTGGCCGATCTCGACGTCGGCGGCCTTGATCGGCTTCCAGCTGACGTCGTTCACCAGACGGATCGGCTTCTGCGGGGTCGCCTCGGCGAAGATGGTCCGCTCGATCGTCTGGGCCCGCTTGCGGCCGGTCGGCCACGGACCCATGTCGGCGAGGGTCACCACGAGCGGCAGGGCGAACAGGCCCAGTGCGCCGCCGAGGCTGCCCATCACGAACCTGCGGCGGGCGACGCCGGAGTCACGGACCCCGTCACTCAGCATCACCATCGCGTCGGTACGGGTCTGCTCGTCCGAGTACGGAACGTGCCGCTCCTGGACGATCTCCTCGTCGCTCATGATGTTGCGGGCCCAGGTGATGGCCCCGACACCGATGAGGAAGATCGCCAGGCCCATCGTGGTCCCGAAGATCACGTTGTGCAGGTCGGAGTGGAACGGACCGATCTCGATCTGGATGCCGAGCGGGATCGCGAAGTACGTCACCACGGAGGCCAGGGCGGACAGTGCCGAGACCGCGAAGGCGACCACGACGCGGCCCTCCGCGTGCTTGTCCGCGTGCGGGTTCGTGGAGACCCAGCTGGGGACGTGCGGCTCGAGGCCCGGATCGTCGACCGGTCGCTGGAGCTGGTTGGTCGTGTTGTCGTTCACTTGGAGCGAGCTCCCTTCGAGGTGATCCAGGTGGCGAGCAGGACCAGGCCGCCGATGCCCACGACCCAGGCCCACAGGCCCTCGGTTACGGGGCCCATGCTGCCGAGGGACAGGCCGCCGCCGCTGGAGCCGGCGCCGCCGTTCACGCTCTTCAGGTAGCCGATGATCTCCTGGGCGTCCTGGTCGGTGATGACGTTCTTCGAGAAGACCGGCATCTGCTGCGGACCGATGCGCATGGCTTCATAGATGTGCACCGAGTCCACGTTGACGAGGGAGGGGGCGAACTTCCCGTTCGGCAGCGCGCCGCCCTTGCCGGAGATGTTGTGGCAGGCCGAGCAGTTGGTCCGGAACAGCTCGCCGCCGCGGGCGATCTGCTCGTCGGTCAGGTTCGTCGGGTCGACGACCGAGGCCTCCGGGATCGCCGGGCCGGGGCCGAGGGTGGCGACGTACGCGGAGATCGCGGAGATCTCGTCCGGGGAGAACTCCGTCTTCTTCCGCGGGGCCTGCTGGCCGGGGCGGGACATCGGCATCCGGCCGGTGCCCATCTGGAAGTCGACGGACGCAGCGCCGACACCGACCAGCGACGGGCCCTGGGTCGTGCCCTCACCGTTCAGGCCGTGGCAGGACGAGCAGGACACCTGGAACAGCGCCTTGCCCTGCTCGACCTGTTGCGACAGGCCAGGGGCGGCGGAAACCCGGGTGCCCGGCATGACGAGCGCGTACACGGCTCCGACCAGGAACAGGGCGAGCACCAGGATGAGTGGCTTGGCAGCCGGGTGTCGCCTCCGCGTGGACAGATACTTCACAGCAATGTGCCTCTCTGTGGTTGGGGGTCCGTGACGCTCATCAGTGCAGGAAGTAGATCACCGAGAACAGGATGATCCACACCACGTCGACGAAGTGCCAGTAGTACGACATGGCGATCGCGCTGACCGCCTGCTCGTGCGTGAAGGTCCGCGCGAAGTAGGTGCGGGCCGTGATGAAGAGGAAGCCGACGAGGCCGCCGAGCACGTGCAGGCCGTGGAAGCCCGTGCCGAAGAAGAAGACCGAGCCGTACGCGAACGACTGCGGGGTGAGGCCCTCGGAGGCGAGGGTCGCGTACTCCATGATCTGGCCGGAGATGAAGAAGGCGCCCATCATGAAGGTGAGCGTGTACCACTCGCGCATGCCCCAGCCCCCGATGTTCAGGAGCGACCCCGTACGCTTCACGCGGCCGTGCTCAGCGGCGTGCACGCCCAGCTGGCAGGTGACCGACGACAGCACCAGGACGACGGTCACGGCGACCGCCTTGGGCACGTCGAGCCACTCGGCGGGGGTCCACCCGCCGGTGCCGGCGGCTGCGTGGATGTTCCGCATGTTGAAGTACGCGGCGAAGATCGCGGCGAAGAACATGAGCTCGGACGCCAGCCAGATCCACATGCCCAGGGCGAGCGGATCTGGGCGGCCCGGAAGGCCGCGGAGTCGGGTGTTGGGGACGGCATGGAGGGCTCCGGTGGGAATGGCCCGCCCAGCGCCCATCAAGTCAGATGAAGAAGCCACGTGTGCATTATTGCCGTAATCAGTGCCCCGCGCTCCCCGTCGCGGTCCCGGAACGGGTTTGGTTGGGTGATCGTTACGCGGACCCCATGGAAGAGGGTGGATCGGGGTGAGCGCGAGGATGTCGGTGTGGCGGCCGTCACTTTTGCCGGGGCCTGATCTTTGCCGTCAGGTGGCACGAAGGGTCCGGTGGGGTGGTATGCGAACGGTCGGCGCGGGGCGGTCGGGGCGCTGACGCTACGATGCACGTGTTCACTGGAAGTCGAGTCCCGAGGAGGGCAGATGAGCGCAGACGCGTCGGCCGAAGAGAAGACGGTGACGGTCCTGCTGTACTCCGATGACCGTCAGGTGCGTGAGAGCCTCAAACTGGCTCTGGGGCGCCGAGTGGCCGCCGATCTGCCCGAGGTCGTGATCATCGAGACCGCCACTCATGCCGCCGTCGACAGTGCGATGCGACAGGGTGGCGTCGATCTGGTCATCCTGGACGGCGAGGCCGCGCCCGCCGGTGGGATGGGGATCTCCAAGCAGTTCAAGGAGGAGATCGCCGACTGCCCGCCGATCCTGCTGCTGGTGATCCGCAAGGACGACGCCTGGCTGTCCGCCTGGTCGCTGGCTGACGCCGTCGAGCGGTACCCGATCGACCCGGTGACGTTCCCCGACACCGCCGCGCGTCTGCTGCGCAAGCGGCTGCAGGTCGCCGGCGCCTGACCCGTCGGGCCGTCGGCGCCTGATCCATCGGCGACTGATTCATCGGGTCGGCGACACCGGGGCCGACGTCCCGATGCTGACCGTCCTGGGGTCGCCAGGGGCTGATCCGGTCCTGGCCGGCCACGTCGAGGGCCGGCCCATTGACGTCCGTACGACCCCGCCCGGGGTCCGCAAGCACCGAGGAGGAGTGACATGACCACAGGGAGTCTCAACTGGCCGGATGTGCTGACCGGCTTGCTGAAGGGCGAGAACATGGCGCCGGAGGCGACCGCGTGGGCGATGCGCGAGATCCTCGGGGGCAACGCCACGCCGGTGCAGATCGCCGGGTTCGCGGTGGCGCTGCGGGCCAAGGGAGAGACTGTCGAGGAGGTCGCCGCGCTCTCGGACGTGATGCTGCAGTTCGCGCGTCCGGTCCACGTGGACACCCGGGCGGTGGATGTGGTCGGCTCGGGCGGGGATCGCGCCAACACGGTCAACATCTCCACGATGGCCGCGATCGTCGCTGCGGCCGCCGGGGCGAAGGTGATCAAGCACGGCAACCGGGCCGCCTCGTCGATGTGTGGCACCGCCGACTGTCTCGAGGCGCTCGGCCTCGCGCTCGACCTGGCGCCGGAGAAGCAGCAGCAGGTGATGGACGAGGAGGGCATCGTCTTCCTCTTCGCACCGCTCTACCACGGCTCCCTGAAATACGCCGCCAGCTCGCGCCGGGAGCTGGGCATCTCGACGATCTTCAACTATCTCGGCCCGCTGTCGAACCCGGCGCGGCCCCAGGCGCAGGCCATCGGCATCGCCAACGAGACGATGGCGGGCCTGCTCGCCGGTGTCCTGGCCCAGCGGGGCAACCAGGGCATGGTGTTCTACGGCGGTGACGGGCTCGACGAACTGACCACCACCACGGCGTCCAAGCTCTGGCTGGTCAGGGATCAGCGGGTGGTCCCGACCCGGCTCGATCCGCTCGACCTGGGCATTCCGCGGGCGGTGACATCGGACCTGGTCGGTGGCCGGCCGGACGTCAACGCCGCGATCGTCCGGGAGACGTTCGCCGGCAAGACGGGGCCCGTGCGCGACATCGTCACCCTCAATGCCGCCGCCACGATCCTGGCGTACGACGGGCCGGATCTCGACGCCGACATCACCGAGCAGCTCGCCGCGTACGTCGAACGGGCCCGCGGGGCCATCGACTCCGGCCGTGCCCTGGCACGCCTGGACAGCTGGGTGGCGACCACCCGGCGGCTGGCCGGCCGCTGACTCCCGCCGGAGCGGCGTGACCGTTCCGGGCCACGGCCCACCTCTGAGCCACCGGCCATCTGGGTCACCGGTCCACCCGGGTCACCGGTCCACCCGGGCCACCGGTCCACCCGGGCCACCGGCCCACTGGCCTCTGACTCGCGCTGGGGCCACCGGGCACCCGGGGCACCGGCCCACCCGGGCCACCGGCCATCCGGCACCGGCCCACTGGGCCTCTGACTCGCGCTGGGGCCACCGGGCACCCGGGGCACCGGTCCACTCGGACCTCCGGCACGCGCCGGGGGCACCGCCCCGCCTTGCATGCGGACGCTTCAGAGCAGCCCCGGCCCGGCCGCATCGAACAGCAAGGACGCGGCCGGGCCGAGCCACATCCACGGCCCGTAGGCGAACGGGCCGCGGCGTCCGGTCAGGATGCGGGCGATGCCCCACAGTGCCCCGAGCAGACTGCCGGCGACCAGCGCCACCCACCAGCCGGTCCACGAGACCGAGGCTCCGAGGGCCCCGATCAGCGGGCTGATCCGTACGTCGCCGAAGCCCAGGCCGTGGCCCAGCCGCCACAGGACGAGGTAGAACAGGCCGCTGGCCAGCCCGCCGAGCAGCACCCGGACCAGGTCGGCCGGTGCGGCTGCCCGCCCGGACAGGGGCAGCAGCGCCAGGATGACGGCGACCGACCCGAGGCCCCAGACCATGTGGGTGAGTCGCAGCGGCAGCCAGGTGGTCCGGGCATCGATCGACACCAGCAGGGCGAAGGCGGTGGACCAGACCAGCCACAGCGGCAGCCAGGGGGCCGGTGCCAGGGCGAGCGCGGTCAGTGACGCGGCGGCCCCGAGGCCACCGCAGGCCAGGGCGAAGCCGCGGGTGGCCAGCGCAGGGTAGTGCGGCGGGGCATCGTCGGGGATCGCCTCGCCGAAGAGCCCCGGGGGTGCAGCGGGCCCGGGGAGCGGATCACCGTCGTGGAGCCGGGAGCCCTCGGGCGTCCGGCCGGGTAGCCGGCGCAGCACCGGGCCGGTCAGCACCGCGACCAGGACACCGAGGATGACGGCCCCGGCGAGGGGAACGAGGAGGGGCGGGGGCACGCTCATCTCCGCCCGGTGCCGCGCAGGTCACCGCGGTCCCGACGGCCCCCATCGGCGTGTATGTCGTCGTCGTTCCGGTGGCCGGAGTCCGGGCCGCCGGAGTCGGCGCGGTTCCGGGCCCGGCGGTCGGGGTCGGAGGCGAACGAAGGGCGGAGGGCGACGATGGCCCTCCGCCTTTCGTGGTGCGGCGCCGAGGCGACCGGTGCCGCGAGACCGCCGGTCAGCGTGTCGCCTTGGTGAAGCCGGCTTCGGCGGCCGCTTCCTCGGAGGCGAACCAGACGTCGGTGACGGTCCGGTTGTAGGAGTCGGATCCGGGCAGGTGGTACTTCATCGAGCGGGGGTTGCCCTTGATGGTGAAGCCCTCCGGCGGCTCGGTGCCGACGAAGGAGTCAGGGCCGTAGCTCGTCGCAGTGTCGGTCGACACCGCGAGGTCCGCCTCGGTGATGCCACCACCCTCGCCGATCATCTCGGCCTCGGCCTCGGCGGTCTCCTCGTCCATCTCCCCGTCGGTGACGTCCGGGGCGGTCGGCTCAGCCGCAGCTTCCGCGGCAGCGGTCTCGGCCGGGGCCGGGGCCGTGGGGGCGGGCGCAGGTGGCGTGGGCTGGTAGTTCTGCCAGGCGTCCTCCTTCGGGGAGCCGAGCTTCTTGGCGATGACGAAGCCGATGCCGACCACGCCGGTGAGGATCAGCAGCACCTTCCAGAAGCCGCCACCGCGCTTGCTCTCTCGCCTCGCCAGCTTCGCCTCGGCCTTTGACAGTTCGGCCTCCGCCTTCGCGAACTTCTTCGCGGCCGCCTTGGCCTGCTTGCGGGACATCTTCTTCGCCGTGGCGGCGGTCTCCTCGGCGACGCCGGTGACCGCGTCGGAGGCCTTGTCGAGCAGCTTCTCGGCCCGGGGAACGACGTCCTCCTTGATCCGGGTCGCGGCCTCCTCCGCCAGCGGGCCGACGGCGAGCAGTGCCCCCTCGACCCGGGGAGCCAGTGTCTCCAGCGTGCCGCGGGCGCCGGCGATGCCACGCACCTTGGCCTCGTGGGCGACGGGGGCGAGTCGTGCCTGCGCCTCCGCGGCCACCGGGGCCAGCCGGACCTGGGCCTCGTGGGCGTACTCGGTGAGGATCTCCTGGGCCTGCTGGCCACGCTCCTTGGCCTGTTGGGCGAGCGGGCCGAGCTTGGCCTGGGCGGAAGCCGTGAGCGGGGCCATCCGGTTCTGGGCGCCGGCGACCTTGGCGGCCCCGGCCTCGCGGGCCTGGTCGACGTAGGGGGTGGCGGCCCTGATCGCTGCATCGACGGCGTCGACGCCGACTTCGCGGGCCTGTTCCAGGTAGGGGGTGGCGGCCTTGATCGCCGCATCGACCGCATCGACGCCGACCTCGGTGAGGGACTTCGGCACCTCGGCCTCGATGACGATCTTCTGGGTGTTGCGCTTCACTCTTGCCTCCGAACTCGTCTGTCCGCGCCTGTGAGGTCCGGGTGCGCACCCGTGGACGGGCGGCGCCGCCGGGGCGTACGTCCAGCGTAGCGACCGCCATTCCACATCTGACAGATTTGCGCAGGGTTCTTCGTGACAAGCCGACAATTGCCCCCGGTGCGGTTGCTCCGAGCTGTTGTCCGATGCCGGGGGCGTTGTCGTTGTCCACCGCGGCCGGCGTGACAAGATGGACAGGACATGACCGTGTCGTCGGGTCGCCACCCGTCGACCCGACGAGAGGAAGCTCGTGGGCAACTCCACTGCAATCCTGCACACCAACCATGGGGACATCTCCATCACCCTGTTCGACGACATGGCCCCGAAGACCGTGGCCAACTTCGTCGGCCTGGCCGACGGGACCAAGGAGTACGTCGATGCCAAGACCGGTGAGCGGGTGACCGGGCGGTTCTATGACGGGCTCATCTTCCACCGGGTCATCCAGGGCTTCATGATCCAGGGCGGCTGCCCGCTGGGCACCGGCACCGGTGACCCGGGCTACAAGTTCGCCGACGAGATCCACCCCGAGCTGGCGTTCACCAAGCCGTATCTGCTGGCGATGGCCAATGCCGGCCCCAACACCAACGGCTCGCAGTTCTTCATCACCGTGGACCAGACCCCGTGGCTCAACCGCAAGCACACCATCTTCGGTGAGGTGTCCGACGAGGCGTCCCGCAAGGTCGTCGACGAGATCGCCGCGGTCCGGACCGGCCGCGCGGACCGTCCGGTCGAGCCGGTCGTGATGGAGTCCGTCGAGATCATCGCGGGCTGATCCCGCCGTGACCCAGCCGATGGGGAGCCCGGGCCTCGACGGCCCGGGCTTCCGCCCCTGTTACCGGCATCCCGGCCGGATGACCGGCATCACCTGCCAACGCTGCGGACGGCCGATCTGTGGTGAGTGCATGATCCAGGCCTCTGTCGGGTTCCAGTGCCCGGAGTGCGTCGCCCGGGCCCGCTCCCGGCAGCCCGGCACCCGGACCACCTCCCGGCGGAGCCGACCTCGCGGCGGGGGCGCCGGGCGGTTCAGACTGCGCGAGCAGAGCGGGACCGTGCTGCTGATCGGCCTGATCGTCATCATCCAGGCGCTCGACTCACTGTCCCTGTACCGCGTCCAGGGCCTGCTGGCCTACCAGGGCAACGCCGTCCTGTCCGGTGAAGTGTGGCGCCTGGTCACCCACGTCCTCGTCTCCGGCGGGATCCTGGCCCTGGTCATCAACGGCTTCGTGCTGTGGATGTTCGGCCGGACGATGGAGATGATGTGGGGGCGGTGGCGCTTCCTGGCGACGTACTTCCTGGCCGGCCTCGGGGCCGCGGTGCTGATGCTCGCTGCCGGGCCGACGAGCGTGGTGCTGGGCGGAGCCTCGAGCTCGATCATCGGGCTGCTGGCGGCGAACGCCGGCGCCAAGTTCCACGAGCGGGAGGATGCCCGGGCCGACCTCGTGCTGCTGGCCATCCTGGTCGCCTTCAGTGTCTTCACCGCCCCGGTGCTGGTGATCGCCGACGTGGGGTCCATCCTTGCGGGCGGTGCCTGCGGCTGGCTGTGGATGACCGAGCCGCGGGCCGGCAGCAGCGGCCGGCGCCGCGGGCGGCTGACCGTCTCCGACCAGCTGCATCTGCGCGGAGCGCTGCTGATCCTGGCGGTCTGCGTCGCCGTGGCCGCGGTGGCCTTCTTCGTCCGCTGACCGGTTCCCGCGGGGACCTTGCCCGCAGGGAACCCATGTCGTCGGACGCCGACTGACGATCGCGCGGCTGGCGGGGACCTTGCCCGCAGGGAGCCCACCCGCGGGGAAGCCCACCCGCGGGGACCTGCCGACCGGGCCCCCGCGAGGTGCGGCCGATGCTCGGGCCGCCCGGGTCAGCTGCCGAGGCTGAAGGCGGCCTCCAGGTCGTGCTTGGAGAAGGCGCGGAAGGCGATGTGGGTCTCGGTCTCGATGATCCCGCCGACCTTGTTCAGGCGGTCCGAGACCACCGCCGACAGGTCGTCCAGCTCGCGGACCCGCACCATCGCCACCAGGTCGATCGCGCCGGTGACGGAGTAGACCTCGGTCACACCGTCGAGATCGGCGATCTCCTGGGCAACCTCGGGGATGCGGTCGGTTTCGGCGTTGACGAACACGATTGCGGTGACCATGGGCGTCATCCTAATGTGCGGGACCCGTCGTCGCGGCGCGGGAGGGCGTGCCCCCGTCCGTACGCAGCGCGGCCAGCACCCGGGGCAGGTCAGTGGTGGCGATCGTGGTGCGCAGTGGCCACATCCACTCGCCCCGGACGTCGATGAGACGTACGCCGGGCTCCTCGAGCCAGGCCGCGATCAGCTCGGTCTCCTCGGGGAAGGCCGCCGTGCCGTGGGTCGGCGCCGGGACGGACTCCGCCAGCAGCACGGCCTCATCGGCCACCCGCACCGCCGACTCGCCCGGCCGGGTCCGCGCGGCGCCCGCCAGCCGCCCGTACCGTACGACGTGGATCTCCCACCCCGGGCGCCCGGCCGCGCCCGCGGGCGCGAACGTCTCCGTCGTCCGGCGGGCGGCGACGAGCTGGGGGCACCCGGCGAGTGAAGCGATCCGGTGGTGCCGTCGGCTGGTGTCCAGGTAGCACTGGAGCCGGGCCCGTACCTGATCGGCCTCCTCGTAGCGTTCCTGGTCGCTGAGCGGGCCGATCCGGGCGGCGTGCCCGCTCACCACCGACCCGACATCGCCCGACATCGCGGCGGCCACCCGGCCGATCAGGTCGCCGTAGTCGTCGGCGGAGATCCGATGGTCACAGGGCGCCGGGCACCGGTCCATCTCGGCCAGCGCACAGGCGGCGGTGGGGCGGCGTACGCTCAGGCGCGTCGTGCACCGGCGGACGGGGAACGCCTCCTGGAGCGCCTCGACGACGGTCCGGGCGGCCTCCCGGCCGGGGAACGGACCGAAGCGCACCTTGGCGCCCGGATCGCGCACGATCGACAGCCGCGGGTAGGCCTCGTCGGTGAGGACGATCCACACCGGATGGGCGGCCCGCTTGGAGCGCCGGTTGTACCGGGGCTGGTGACTGGTGATGAGGCGCAGCTCGCGCACCTTCGCCTCCAGCGGCGTACGACACTCGACGCAGGAGACGCCCTCGGCCTGGCGGATCATGTCCTCCATCCGCGCCCGCCGCTCCGAGGCGGTGAAGTACCCCTGGACCCGCCGGCGGATGTCGACACTGGTGCCGACGTAGAGGATCTCCCGCTGCTCCGACCCGGCCGGCTGCGCCGACCCGGCGCAGGTCTCCTCAGCAGCGGTTCCCTCGGTGGCCCTGTCGGCGCCGTCGGGGGCCTGCGGGTCAGCCGCGCTCGTCCGATCGCCGTGGGGCCGGGTGTCGGCGCGGTAGAACCAGTAGACGCCGGGAGCGTGTGGCAGGTCCTTGGCCCAGGGGGCGCGTGCGCGGCGGGCCGGGGACACCGGATGCATCATCGCGACCAGGTCCTCCAGCGTCGTGACGCCGCGATTGCCGACCCGGGCGATCAGGTAGTGCAGCAGGTCGACGGTCGCCCGGACGTCCTCCAGCGCGCGGTGGGTCGGGGCGGTGTCGGCGCGGACGTGGGCGGCGAGCGTCCCCAGCGTGTAGTTGCGCACCTCGGTGCGCGGGATGATCCGGCGGGCGAGCGCCAGGGTGTCCAGCACCTGCCGCGGGCGCCAGGGGTGGCCCAGCCGGTCGCAACCCCGCTGCAGGAACCCCATGTCGAACCGCGCGTTGTGCGCGACCAGCACGCAGCCGTGGCTGAACTCGAGGAAGGCCGGCAGCACCGAGGGCAGTGCCGGCGCCCCGCGCAGCATCCTCGGGGTGATGCCGGTGAGAGCGCTGATCTCGGTCGGGACCGGGCACTGGGGGTCGACCAGTGTCTGGAACTCCCCGACGATCTCCCCGGCCCGGACGTGCGAGGCGCCGATCTCGGTGATCGCGGCGTCCCGGCCGGTGCCGGTGGTCTCCAGGTCGACCACGCAGAAGTCGACATCCGCCAGCGGCTCGCCCAGGTCGCCGAAGGACGGCTGCAGGTCGTCGGCTGCGTGGAGCAGGCCGTCGAGGGGGAGCTGGGTGATCACGGACAGCAGGCTAGAGGCAGCCACTGACAGTGCCCCGCGCCGGGCCGCGCACCTATCCTGGGGCCGGACGCGGCACCGGGCCGCACGGCCGAGGAGGACGGGTGCAGGTCTCGGATGCCTCGGGGACCCGCCGGGCGGGGACGATCCTGATCGCCGTGCTCGCGGTCGCCCTGGTCCTGGTCACCACCGCGGCACCTGGTCAGGTCGGCACCGGGTCGGTGGCCCGCACGGTATCGGTGACATCCACCGTGGCGCGTACCGGAGCCGGACCGTTCTCCGGTGCGGCGCGGCTCCCGGACGGCAGCGTCGTGGTCTGTGCAGCTCCCGCAGACTGCGGGCTGTGGGCCGATGCCCTCGCGCAGGCCGAGGCCGCTCTCGATCCGTGGCTGCCGGCCGAACCGCCGGTCAGCGACCTCACCGTCGTCGCCCCGACCACTGCCGGCCAGGCGGCGCTGCTCGGCGTCCCCGCGACCGCTCGCCCCGCGGCCACCACCCTTGTGGTCGACCAGGCCATGGTCGCGTCGGGCCTCGCCACCGCCGACCAGCGCGGGCGGACCTGGATCGTGGTCAATCCCGACGTCGCCCGTACGGATGGTGACCTTCCGCGGCAGGTCCTGACCCACGAACTCGTCCATGCCCGGACCCGGGCGGCGGTCCTCGACGGCCCGCTGTGGGTGGAGGAGGGGTACGCCGTCGCCCTCACCCACCGGGTGCTGGGGCCGTCGGCGGGGCCCGTACCACCACGGTCGGCGGGGCCCGTACCGTCACCGTCGGTGGGGCCCGTACCGTCACCGTCGGTGGGGCCGACGGCCTGGCCGTCGGACGACTGGGTGCCGCGGACCCTCGACGACTACGGCATCGCCGGGCAGGCCGTCACCGATCTCGCCGCGCGGATCGGCTGGGTGGGCGTGGCACGCTGGTACGCGGCATCGGAGGCGGGCGCCGGATCGCTCGCCGCGGCCCGGGCGGAGCTCGCCCGCCGCGACATCATCGACGGACGGGGATGAGGAGACGCACATGCCCGCAGTGCAGCAGCGGCCGGCGATCGGGATCGACATCGGTGGGTCGAAGGTGGCGGCCGCCGTCGTGGGCCCCGACGGACGGCTGTCGGGGCGTCGTACGATCCCCACGCCGACCGACCGGGCCGATGCCGTCGAGGAAGCGATCGTCCGGCTCGTCGATGCCCTGGCGAGTGACCACGACGCCTGCGCCGTCGGGATCGGCGCCGCCGGCTGGGTCGACGAGACCCGCCGGATCGTACGGTTCTCGCCGCACCTCGCCTGGCGCAACGAACCTCTGGTGGAGCGTCTCGAGGCCCGCCTCGATCTGCCGGTGGTGGTCGACAACGACGCCAATGCGGCGGCCTGGGGGGAGTACCGGTTCGGCGCCGGGCAGGGCAGCACCACCTTCGCGATGATCACCCTCGGCACCGGCATCGGCGGTGGCCTGGTCCTGGACGGCGAGGTCCACCGCGGCCGATGGGGCGTGGCCGGCGAGTGGGGACACCTCTGCGTCGTGCCCGACGGGCAGATCTGCCCGTGTGGCAACCGGGGCTGCTGGGAGCAGTACTGCTCCGGTGAGGCGCTGCGGCGCGAGGCCGTCGCCCTGGCCGGCACCGGGTCCCCGCGCGCGCTGCCGTTGCTGGAACGGGTCGGTCACGATGCCGGGGCGATCCGTGGCTTCCATGTCACCGCTGCGGCACTGGCCGGCGACCCGGCCTGCGAGGAGATCCTCACCGGGGTCGGGGAGTGGCTGGGCCGCGGGCTGGCCGGGCTGGCCGCGGTGCTCGACCCTGAGCGTTTCGTGATCGGCGGCGGGGTCAGTGAGGCGGGCGAGAAGCTCCTCGGTCCCGCCCGTGCGGCTTTCGCGCGCCACCTCACCGGACGCGGTTTCCGGCCGATGGCCGAGATCCTGCCGGCCCGGCTCGGCAACGACGCCGGTCTGGTCGGTGCCGCCGATCTCGCCCGCCGCGGGGTGGCCGGGGCCTGAGGCTCCCGGCGCGGGGCCGGATCGCGGTCGGGCCGTGTCGGGTCAGTGCCGGGTGGTGAACCGGTCGAAGAAGTCTGCGGTCCCGGCCTGGACCTGTGGGGAGTCGTTGTCCAGCGTCGCCACGTGGTAGGAGTTCTCCAGCATCCGGACGGTCAGCTCGCACGGCGCGCCGCGCAGCAGGCCCAGCGAGGCGTCGTCCACCACGTGGTCGACGGTCGAGCGGAACACCAGCGTCGGCGCGGTCAGTCGGTCCAGATGCGCCACCACGTCCTTCCACAGCTGCCGCATCGAGTTCGCCGCGGCCAGCGGGGTCCGGTCGTACGCGTACTCGCGCCGCCCGGGGTTCTTGATGTCGCCGGAGATCCCGGGGATCGAGGGGATCAGCCGGGACAGCACCGGCAGGAACACGTAGCGCCGGTCGAAGGTGGCGATCGACGGATTGACCAGCGCGACCGCCGGGATCTCCGGGTGACGTTCGGCCAGCCGGACGGCCAGCGCCCCGCCCATGGACATGCCCCCGACGAACACCAGGTCGTGCGAGGCGGCCAGCCGGATGTACTCCTGTTCCTCGCGGTCGTACCAGTCGGTCCAGGTGGTCCGGTTCATCTCGCGCCAGGTCGTGCCGTGGCCGGGCAGCCGCGGCACCGACACGTCGTAGCCGCGGGCGGCCAGGTGGTCGGCCAAGGGCCGCAGCGAGGACGGGGTGCTGGTGAAGCCGTGGCACAACAGGACGGCGCGGGAGACCTCGGGTCGGACAGCCCCGGAGGCCGCGGTCGGGACAGTGCGGGAAGCCGCCGGCAGGACGGGGCCGGAAGCCGTGGTCGGCCTGGTGGGCGAGTCCCCGGGGGAGGCCGGGTCATCGGCGAGGGCGCCGCGGGCCGCCGCCAGGCGATAGCTCTGCGACTCCGGGTTCACCGTGACGACCGGCCGTACGGGGCGGTTGACCATGGCCCGACTGTAGCCGGATCGTCCGGTCCCCGCCGGTCCCCGATCGAGGTCCGCCGCCGGGGAGCGATTGGATAGGCTGAGCTGTCCGCAGACCCGTGCCCACGGCGGCGTACGGGTCGGTCCCCAGTACCGGAGGTACCCGTGTCCCAGATGGCGTACTCGCTCTTCAAGCGTCTGCTGTTCCGCCCGGCGATCGTCGGGCTCTGGCGGCCGTGGATCGAGGGCGAGGAGAACGTCCCGGAGGCGGGGCCCGCCCTGATGGCGAGCAACCACATCTCGGCGGGGGACACGCTGATGCTGCCCGCGATGATCCGCCGACGGATGGTCTTCCCGGCCAAGTCCGAGGCGTTCCACGGCAAGGACCTCAGGTCCCGGGTGGTGGCCTGGTTCCTCAAGGCGGTCGGGATGCACCCGATGGACCGTTCCGGCGGCCGGGCCAGCGCGGAGAGCCTGGTGGAGGTGTCGGAGGTGCTCGAGGAGGGCGACCTGCTCGGCATCTACCCCGAGGGCACCCGGTCGCCCGACGGGCGGCTCTACAAGGGCAAGACCGGTGTCGCGCGGCTCACGCTGCACTCGGGTGCCCCGGTGATCCCGGTGGCGATGATCAACTCCCAGCTGGTCAAGGGGCCGTTCGGCATCCCGCTGATGCGCAGGCCCGGCATCCGGATCGGCCGCCCGCTCGACTTCTCCGAGTACCGCGGCCGGGACAACGACCGGCAGGTGCTGCGCTGGATCACCGACCGGATCATGGCCGCGATCGCCGAGTTGTCCGGCCAGGAGTACGTCGACGTCTATGGCACCTCCGTGAAATCCGGCAACTTCACCCCCGAGCAACTCGCCGCCAAGGTGATGGCCCGCCCCGGGCTCAACACCCCCAAGCCGCCGGTCGAGGTCGCGGGGCCCGGCACGGAGTCATGAGGCACGTCAGGGTGGCCCGGGTCGCAGTGCGCGATTCCCGGGACGGCGCGGGACAGTGGTCGTGACCGCCTAGACTCGACGGCGTGTCTGATGCATCACGATTCCCTGCCCTCGAGCAGCTGCATGCCATGAATCCGGTCCAGCAGCCGAGCTATGAGGATCAGGCCGAGCTGGCCGACGTCCTGGCCCAGCTGCGGACCCGCCCGCCGTTGGTGTTCGCGGGGGAGTGCGACGACCTGCGGACCGAGCTGGCTGCCGTCGCTCGTGGTGAGGGTTTCGTCCTGCAGGGCGGCGACTGTGCGGAGACCTTCGCCGGCGTCACGGCCGCCAACATCCAGAACAAGCTGCGGACCCTGCTGTCGATGGCGGTCGTGATGACGTACGCCGCGCAGGTGCCGATCGTGAAGATCGGCCGGATCGCCGGCCAGTACGCCAAGCCCCGCTCCAAGGACACCGAGACCCGGGCCGGGACCACCCTGCCGGCGTACCGCGGGGACGCCGTCAACGGCTACGACTTCACCCCGGAGTCCCGCCGCCACGACCCGAAGCGGCTGCTGGAGACGTACAACGCGTCCTCGGCGACGATGAACCTGGCCCGTGCGCTGCTCACCGGCGGCTTCGCCGACCTGCGCACCGCACACTCGTGGAACGCCGACTTCGTCCGGTCCGCGCCGGTGAACGAGCGCTACACCGAGCTGGTCCAGGAGATCGACCGGGCGCTCGCCTTCATGGTCTCCTGCCGGATGGACGCCGAGGCGATGCACACCGTCGACTTCTACTCCTCCCACGAGGCGCTGCTGCTCGACTACGAGCACGCGATGACCCGGATCGACTCGCGCACCCGTACGCCGTACGACGTGTCCGGGCACTTCATCTGGATCGGCGAGCGGACCCGGCAGCTCGACGGGGCCCACGTCGAGTTCCTGCGTCATCTGCGCAACCCGATCGGCATCAAGCTGGGCCCGAGCACCTCGGCGCAGGACGCCCTGGCGCTGGCGGACAAGATCGACCCGGATCGCGAGCCCGGCCGGCTCACGCTGATCACCCGGATGGGGGCCGGCAGGATCCGTACCGTGCTGCCGCCGGTGATCGAGGAGGTGATGGCGTCGGGCCGTCAGCCGGTCTGGATGTGCGACCCGATGCACGGCAACACGTTCACCACCGACAACGGGGTCAAGACCCGGGCCTTCTCCGATGTCGCGGACGAGGTCGACGGCTTCTTCCAGGTGCACGAGCAGTGCGGCACCTGGCCCGGTGGCATCCACATCGAGCTGACCGGTGACGACGTCACCGAGTGCGTCGGTGGTGTCGGTGAGCTGGGCGAGGACGACCTGGGGGCGCGCTACGAGACGCTCTGCGATCCGCGGCTCAACCGCAACCAGTCGCTGGAACTGGCGTTCACCGTGGCCCAGCGCCTCAACGAGGGGCGGATCAAGCGGGCCAACCCCGTGCAGGAGTACACGCCGAGGACGTTCTGAGCGTCGTGACCGGCCAGGGAGGGGACGCCTGATGTCCGCACCGTTCCGGATCCTCACGGTCTGCACCGGTAACATCTGCCGGTCCCCGGCGGCTGAGTACCTGCTCCGCAGGGCGCTCGGCCCCGGGGTCACGGTGGCCAGTGCCGGCACCGCGGCGCTGGTGGACCGGCCCGTCGACCCGCCGATGGCCGATCGGCTGCGGGCCGACGGACTGTCCACCGACGGCTTCCACGCCCGCTACCTCGTCCCCGCCCTGATCGAGGGCGCCGACCTGGTCCTCGCGATGACCCGCGAGCACCGGGCCGAGGTGGTCACCGCGGTGCCGCGGGCGCT
Source organism: Raineyella sp. (assembly GCF_034933565.1). NCBI lineage: Bacteria > Bacillati > Actinomycetota > Actinomycetes > Propionibacteriales > Propionibacteriaceae > Raineyella > Raineyella sp. The sequence continues at coordinate 35,367 of NZ_JAYFNG010000034.1, read as the reverse complement.
GGGGCGTACGTTCACGCTGACCGAGTACGCCGCGCTCCTCGACCAGTGGTCCGAGGGTGGCCGGCCGCGCCCCTTCTACACGATCCGGGTGCCGGACCGGCTCGCGGAGTTCACCGTGGCCGCGGCTCGGCGGCGGGGGACGGTGCGTTTCGCCGACCCGGGCGACTACGACGTGCCCGACCCGTTCCGGGCCGCCGAGGTCGTCTACGACGAGGCGTTCCGCCGGATCAGCGCGGCCGTCGACACCGTCGCCGCCGGCCTGCACGCGGCCGGGTCGGCCCCGCGTGAGGCCGGATCGCCCGGCTCGGCCGGCGGCCGGGGCGCGTCCGCCGCGACGCGGCCCGGCGCACCGGTCGTGCCCGCTCCGTCGGCCGAGGCGCCGTGGGTCGAGCCGGGCCGGCCGGCACCGGGCCCGCAGGAATCACGCGCGCGAGGCCTGCGCCGCCTGTTCGGGCGCCATCGTCCGTGACCGGGTCTGCGCCGCCACGTCGGAGGCGGCCTGACGTACGGCCGTCGGGTCCGACAGGTAGCTGTTCATGTGGACGTCGAAGCCGTGCAACATGCTGGCCGGGGAGGCGCTGGACACGGTGAAGTCGCAGACCGAGTCGCCGACGTTGCAGATGGTGTGCCACCGGTCCGGGTGGTCCCAGAAGGTGTCGACGGTCGAGGTCGTGGGGCGGTAGCGGTTGCCGGCCATGAACGGCGCCGCGTACGAGATGCCGTAGTGGTCCGGGCCGGTGGCGGTGGTGCCGTAGAGGTGGCCGGTCTCGTCCGGCAGCCGGTCGGGATCGGCGATCGCCAGCACGCCGTCGATCCGGTCCATCAGGCCATGCCCGTACGCGGTGGGGTGGGCGGCCATGTCGGCCATCGCCCGGTGCACGACGATCGAGCCCTGGGACTTGCCGGAGAGCACGTAGTGCTCGGTGGGGCAGGTGACGGAACGTTCGGCGAGCACGGCCTCGAGCTTGGTGACGCCGGTGTCGATGCTGCGGAAGAAGTCCTGCGAGGAGTACGGCGAGGCGAGCGTGGTGACCGGCGTCGACGGGTAGTCGATCGACATGGCGGCGGCCGAGTGCCCCGGGATCTCCATCCGGTACTGCTGCCAGGCCAGCGCCGACTCGGGACCCATGCCGTAGAGGCTGCCCTCGGGGGTCTCACCCGAACCGCGGACGCCGATGAACATGACGTCCTGGCAGGGGAGCACCGTCGTCATCTGGGGCTCGGGGGCGGTACGGGTGGCGGCATCGGCCGGCATCGCGACGACCGCGCCGTAGAGGGCGAGACCTGCCCCTACTCCGGCGGCGACACGACGTCGACGCCGACGGGAGAGGGACTGACGCTCGGGGGTGAAGGATCGGTCGGGGCGCACCATACGAAGGAGAGCGGTGAAGCTGGTCAAACGGGGGAAGCGCACTCAGTGTTCCTGTGATCGGGCCGGGGCGGTGACCCGGGGTGGGGCCCCGGTGCCCTGATGAACGTCTTGCTTCAGGGTACGAGACGGAGTCAAGGAATAACGAATCGATATCGTTCGGGCAGCACAGCGACGTCTCAGGGACGATGCGGGTCCACTCCTGATCGGGGCCGGACACCGCCATCCGCCGGGCCGTCGAGGGTGGTGGGAATCACATCGGACGCCCGGGCGAGGTGGTCGCTGGGGTTCGGACCCGGCAGGCCTCAGACCAGGTAGAGGGTGATCGTGCTGCCCCTGGCCACCATGGTGCCGGGGTCGGACGAGGCCCGCGCCACGTAGCCGAGCCCGAGGTAGTTGGCCTCGACCGGCTGAGTGGTGGTGCGGAACCCCGCCTTGGTCATCGCGTCCTGCGCGTCCTTCACCGCCATCCCCTTGACGTCGGGGACGGCGACCGGCTGCGGCCCCTTGGAGATGGTCAGGGTGACCGTGTCGCCGCGGTGCAGCGTCCCGTCGGAGGGCGTCTGGCCCAGCACCTTGCCGGCCGCGACCTGGTCGGAGAAGTCCTCCCCGGTGACGACCCGCAGGCCCTTGCCGGCCAGGGTGGCCACCGCATCCTTGGCGTCCCGGTTGTACCAGTTGGTGACGGTGATCGGCTCGCGTCCCTTGGAGACGGTGAGGTCCACGACGGTGCCGGGCCGGACCGAGGTGCCCGGCTCCACCGAGGCGGAGATCACGGCGCCCTCGGCCACGCTCTCGCTCCAGGCCTGGTTGACCGTGCCGACGGCCAGGTGTGCCGTCCTCAGCGCCTCCTGGGCGCCGGCGCTGTCCTTGCCGATGACGGCGGGCACCGCGTAGCGCTCCGGTCCCTTGGACAGCACCGCGGTGAGGGTGGCGCCCCGGGCGACGTCCTCGCCCGGGCCGGGCACACTGGCGATCACCCGGCCGGTCGGCACCGTCTCGGAGAACTCCTCGGTGCTGGCGAACTCCAGTCCGGCCGCCTTCACGGCGGCCGAGGCCTCCGGCTGGGTCAGGTTGGTGACGGTGGGGGCAGGTACGTACCGTCCGACCGCCAGCCACCAGACCCCCATCACGAGGGCGGCCGCGGTCAGCAGGGTGACGAGGATCGACACGACCCGACGGGCGCGTCGCCGGCGCGCCTCCCGGGTGATCTCGTACGCCCCGGAGTCGGCCCACTCGACCTCATCCTCCGGCTCGGGCCCGTCGTGACCGTCGTGACCGTCGGTCGCGTCGAGCGCGTCGGCGGCACCGGGCCGGTCGGCGTACGTCACCGATGCCGTCGGCAGCCCGGGTGTCGCCGGCGCGGAAGCGGCGCCGCACGCTGATCCGGTGGTCGATCCCACTGCAGTGGCCCGGGAGGCGGCCAGCGCCGCCATCGCGCGCCGGGTGGGGGTGTACTCGATGTCGACCGGCTCGGTGTCGTCGAGGGAGTTGGGGTCGGCGAGCAGGGTGGTCAGATGCGGGTCGTGCATGATCCCCGACGACAGCGCCTTGCGGGCGCGCCGGACCCCGTCGAGGAACGCGCGGGCGTCGCGCGGCCGCTGCTCGGGATCACGCGCGGTCGCGGCGCCGACCAGAGCGTCGAGGTACGGCGGGATGCCGTCGAGGGACCGGCGCCAGTCGGTGTCGACCCAGTCGGAGGGCTGGGGGACGTCCTTGTGCACGTGGGCGTACGCCACCTGGATCGGCGTGTCGCCGGTGTGCGGCTTCTTGCCGGTGAGCATCTCGAACAGCATGATGCCGGCCGAGTAGACGTCGGAGCGGGTGTCGGCGTAGCCGTGCTCGACCAGCTCGGGCGGCAGGTAGGAGACCGTCCCGACCAGCAGGCCCTGGGTGGCGGCGGCCGACTGGGCGGTGACCGCACGGGCCAGGCCGAAGTCCGCCACCTTCAACTGGCCGCGGCGCGAGATCAGGACGTTCTCCGGCTTCATGTCGCGGTGGATCAGGCCCGCGTCGTGCGCGGCGCACAGCGCCGACAGGATCGGGTCGAGCAGGTCCAACGCACGCGTCGGTGTCAGCGGGGCCTCCCGGCTGACCAGCCGACGCAGGGTCGACCCCTCCACCAGCTCCATGACGATGTACGGGCGGCCGAAATCGTTGCCCTGATCGAAAACAGAGACTATGTTGGGGTGCGAAAGATGTGCAGCAGCCCGGGCTTCGCGATCGAAGTTCGTCGCGAAGTCCTGGTCGTCGCCGAGTCCCTCGTGCATGATCTTGACCGCCACGGTGCGGTCCAGTCGCCGGTCCTCTGCGCGATAGACCGTGGCCATGCCGCCACGCGCCAAGCGCGAGATGATCTCGTAGCGACCGTCGAGGGCACGGCCGATCAATCTGTCGACAGTGCTGGAATGGGTCACGTCTGCTCCTAACACGGTCGAAGGGGAAGGGGCCGTGTCAGCCTCGGCCACGAGTCTAGAGGTGTGGTCGAGTGTTTCGGAGGCAGCGACACGGCGAGTGTCAGAGGTCTGTGCTCCGGCCGGAGACCCGGTCGTGACCTGCGGAAACAGGCGGTCCGAGGGGGCGTGTCGATGCGTCCGGGGGACGCTCGGCTGTGACAACGTTGTGAGTTTTCGATCTCCTGGCGTGCCTTCCGTCGGCCGTTAGCCTGGGATCGTGACCGTCCTGCTGCCGGTGCGCCGGCGACTCGCCATGGCACGGCTGTGGGCCGTGCTGGTGCCCTCGCCGTTCACTCCGCCCGAGGCACTGCTCCGTCGGGTGGAGGACCTGCTCGCCGCCGGGGCCGAGGTCGTCCAGGTGGTGCTCGACGACTGGGAGGCTGCCGACGCCCTCCGTCTCCTGCGGCGCTGCGCGGTGACCACCGGGGCCCTCGGGCGCCTGCTCGTGACGGCCCACGACCCCGAGCTGGCGGTCGATCTCGGCGCCGAGGCGTTGCTGCTCGGCTCGGAGCAGAACCTCCCGGAGGACCTGCTGGGCCGACTCGGCCCCGGCGCGGCCGTCGGGCGCGAGGTGGCCGACGCCCACCAGCTCCTCGAGGCCCTCCGCGAGGAGCACCTCGCCTTCCTGGTCCTGATCGGTGATCGCGCGGAGCGGCTGGCCCGCGATGCGCACGACCACGGCCCGCGGGTGGTCCGCGATGAGTTCGCCGACCCGGTGACGGCTCCGCTGCCGTGGTTCATCGACCTGGGGACCGACTGGAACGCGCCGGGAAGCATGCTCGCAGGGCCCTGTCGGGTGCGCTTCGAGGTCCCGGTGCCGGTCTCCTCGCCGACCGACGAGCCGTCGCCCGGGCTGCGGGCCGACGTCCGCGCGCTGGCGGCCCGGGTCGAGCAGCGCTGGGCGGCGGACCCCACGGTCGCCCGGCACCGGGTGGCGGAGTGGGCGGCCGCATCCGCGGCGAGTCGGTCCTTTCTTACCGGGGCGACCGATGCCGTCACCGGGGCGACCGATGCCGTCACCGGGACGACGGATCCGGTCCCCGGGACGACCGGCTGAACCGGCGTCAGTGATTGCGGCGCACCGCGGCGTGGGCCAGTCCGGCGAGTGCGCGGTGGCCCTCGTCGCTGATCGGCGCCCCGTCGAGGGCGGTCAGCGCACGGTCCAGGTGCGACTCGATGTCGGTCTCCACTCTGTCCCGGGCGCCGCTGGCGATGATGATCTCGCGCGCCTCGTCGATGCCGTCCTGGTTGAGGTCGGGGGAACCGACCAGGCTGAGCAGCCGGTTGCGGCCGACATCCTTCGACCCGGCCAGGGCGTACGCCAGCAGCAGCGTGTGCTTGCCCTCGCGGAGGTCGCCGCCGGCGGGCTTGCCGATCACGCCCTCGTCGCCGAACACGCCCAGCAGGTCGTCGCGGTACTGGAAGGCGCGGCCCAGCGGCGAGCCGTACGCGGCCAGCGCCTCCTGGGCCGCATCGCCGGCACTGCCCAGGGCGGCGCCGAACTGCACCGGCCGGCGGACCGAGTACCGGGCCGACTTGAACTCCACCACGCGGCGGACCTGGTCGATGTTGTCCTGCAGGCGGTCGGGGCGCAGCGGCTGGGCCTGGGCGACCACGTCGAGGAACTGTCCGCAGGTCACCTCGGTCCGCATCGCCGTGAGGTAGGGCAGGGCCCGGTGCAGCACGTCGAGCGGGAGCCCCGCCGCGTGGACCATCTCGTCGGACCACATCACCAGCAGGTCGCCGAGCAGGATCGCCCCGGCCCGGCCGAACTGCTCCCCGGAGCCGACCCAGTCGCGGGTGTCGTGCAGGCCGGCGAACTGCAGGTGGGCGGCCGGGACGCCGCGGCGGGTGTCGGAGTTGTCCATCACGTCGTCATGGACCAGGGCGGAGACGTGCAGCAGCTCCAGGCTCGCGGCGGCCCGGACCAGGGTGGCGTACGTGTCGTCATCGGGGCTGCCGGCCGCTGCGACATAGCCCCACAGGGCGAACGCCGGGCGCAGCCGCTTGCCGCCTCCGGTGAACACCTCGGCGAGCTCGGTCATCGGCTCCAACTCGGTGCCGATCCCCGCCAGGACCTGCCGCTGTTCGGTGAGGAAGCCGGTCAGGGCGTCCTGGACGTCCTGACGGAACTCGGCGGCGAGCGGCTGGGTGGGATCGAGACGGTTGACCACGGACTGAGCCTAGGGGGTCCGCTCTGAATCGGCCACATTATGGTGAGCGCCATGACGCCCAGGACCATCGACGAGATGCTGCGTGCCGGCGACCGTACGCTGCATTCCTTCGAGTTCTTCCCGCCCAAGACCCTCGAGGGCGACGCGGTGCTGTGGCAGTCCCTGCGCGAGCTCGACGACCTGGAACCGGACTTCGTCTCGGTGACGTACGGTGCCAACGGCTCGCGGCGCGACATGACGGTGACGATCACCGCACGCCTGGCGCAGCTGATGAACGAACGGCTCGCCCGCAACGCCGAGGCCCACGTCATGCAGGTGATGGGGCATCTGACCTGCGTCAGCCAGCCGGTCGACGAGCTGGCCGAGGTGATCGACCGCTACGCCCAGGCCGGGATCAACCACATCCTGGCGATCCGCGGTGACATGCCCGGCGGGCCGACGGTGCCGTGGGTGCGCCATCCGCAGGGGCTGGACAACGCCACCGAACTGGTGCGGCTGATCCGGCGCCGCAACCCCGCCGCCGTGATCGGTGTGGCGGCGTTCCCCGATCTGCACCCCGACCGGCGCGACGCCGAGCTCGACGCGCGGATCCTGGTGGAGAAGCAGGAGGCCGGGGCCTCGTTCGCGATCACCCAGCTGTTCTTCGAGCCCGACCGCTACTTCGAGCTGGTCGACCGGGCCCGCGCGATGGGCTGTGACCTACCGATCATTCCCGGCATCCAACCGGTGACCAACCTGGGCCAGATCGAACGGTTCGCCGAACTGTCCGGTGCCGCCCTGCCCGACCGGGTCGTCGCCCGGCTCCGTGCGGTCGGCGACGACCCCGAGGCGGTGCGCCGGGTCGGGGTGGACATCGGGGTCGAGCTGTGCGAGCGGCTGCTCGCCGGTGGGGCGCCCGGATTGCACTACTACACACTGAACCGCTCCCGGGCCACCCGGGAGATCTTCTCCCGGCTCAAGCAGAGCGTCCCCGGCGCCTGAGCCCGCCCAGCCGCGGGCCCGGACGACCGGGGACGCGACCGCGCCGGGGGCGGGATCTCAACCGCCCGCCAGCACGCTCACATGGTTGGCGACCGCGAGACCGCCCATGTTGTGCACCAGACCGAGGTGCGGCGCCGGCAGCTGCATCTCCCCGGCGCCGCCGGCCAGCTGACGGGCCACCAGCACGTGCTGGGAGACCCCGGTTGCGCCGATCGGGTGCCCCTTGGCCTTCAGACCGCCGGACACGTTCACCGGCAGCCGCCCGTCGGGCTCCACCCAGCCCTCCTCGATCGCCCGCCGACCCTCGCCGGGGCCGGTGAGGCCGAGCATCTCGTACGCCACGAGCTCGGCGATCGTGAAGCAGTCGTGCACCTCGGCCAGGTCCAGATCGTCCAGCGTCACCCCCGCCATCGCCAGAGCGCGGGCGACCGCCACCCGACCGGCGGCGAACTCGGCGAGGTCGCGCCGGTGCGGCTCGAGGGCCTCGTTGGCGTGCCCGATGCCGGCGATCGTGGCCAGCGGGCGGACCGGGTCCCGGCGCAGCACCAGCGCCGCCGCACCGTCACTGACCAGTGAGCAGTCGGTCCGGCGCAGTGGCGCGGCGACCATCGGGTTCTTCTCCGACACCGTGCGGCAGAACTCGAAGCCCAGGTCCTTGCGCAACTGGGCGTACGGATTGGCGCAGCCGTTGCGATGGTTCTTCGCGGCGATCCGGGCGAGCACGTCCCCGAGCCAGTCCTCGGCGTGGTGGCGCTGTGCGTACGCCACGGCCACCTCGGCGAAGCTGCCGGCGAACCCGGTGGGCGAGTCGGTCCCGGCCCGCTGCAGGTCGGCGCCCAGCAGGGCGCGGGCGACCGTCGGGCGGTCGGCGTGGGTCATCTTCTCCACGCCGACGACCAGGACGGTGTCGGCGAGGCCGGACAGGATCGCCCGGACCCCCTGGTGCACGGCGGCCGACCCGGAGGCGCAGGCGTTCTCCACCCGGGTCATCGGCCTGCCCCACAGTCCCGGCTCCCGGCTCAGCGGCAGCGAGGAGGGAAACGCGAACGGGGTGAGGCCGCTGTTGAACTGCGAGACGTACACCTCGTCGATGTCGCGCGGCTCCAGGCCCGCCTCGGCGATCGCCTCCACGGTGACCCGGCCGACCAGACTGCTCACGGTCTCGTCGGGAAGCCGGCCGAACGGGGTGTGCGCGGTGCCGACGATGCCGATCCGCACGGGCAGGGTCGAAGGGGACATTGGTGCTCCTCGGAGGGTGGGGTTCAGGACGGGGTGGTGGATCCGTGATGGGTGGATCCGCGATGGGTGGATCCGCGACGGGTCCGCGGCGGGTGGATCCGCGACGCGGGCGGGGCCGGGGCGGATCCGTGGGGCGCGGTGACAGGAGCCGGGGTGCGCGGCGTCGTCAGAGCGTGATGCCGTAGCGGTGCAGCTTGCGGTAGAGGCTGGAGCGGGACAGGCCGAGCTGGTGGGCGGCGGCCTGCCGGTTGCCGCCGCACTCGTGCAGCGCGGCGGTGATCGCGTCGCGCTCGGCGGTCTCCAGCGGGGTGAGGGGGCGGATCTTGCTGGTGTGGCAGTAGCTGGGCAGGTCCTCGGTCCGGATCTCGCCGACCGGCCGGCGATGCACCGCGTACTCCAGCGCCTCATGCAGCTGCGGGACGTTGCCCGGCCACGGGTAGCGGGCCAGGGTGCGCTCTGCCTGGGGTGACAGACGGACCCGGCGGTTCGGCGCGAGCTGGGCGAGCAGCCGGTCGACGATCGTGGCCAGGTCCTCCGGACGACACCGCAGCGGAGGCACGGTCACCGAGACGGTGAAGTGCCCGAGCAGGGCGTGGAACGGCAGGTCGGGATCCGGCCGGCCGTCCGGGAGGGTGGCCGCCACCATCGTCCGGCCCGCGGACGCCGTCAGGGTGGGGAGCAGCCGGTCGAGGAACGCGACACCGGCGGCGGAGACCCGGTCGAGGTCGGGGATGATGCACAGCGTCGGCTGGTGGGTGGCCGGCAGCGCCTCGAGGTCGAAGGGGGCTGCGCCGTCCAGGTGCGCCGGTTCGATGGTCATGCTGCGCCCGCCCGGGTGGGTGGCGTGGAAGATCTCGGCGACCAGGGTGAACCTGCCCGACCCCGGCTCGCCCAGCACCAGGGTCGGCTCGCCCTCGGTCAGCGCGGCCCGCAGCTGCGCCCCGGCCCGTCGCCAGGCCGGCGCACTGCCGTCGGCGATCGGCACGTACGGCCGGCGCAGGTCGCCGGCCAGCTCGCGGGTGGGCGAGTCGGGGGCACCGACGGTCAGATCCGGCAGCCGCTGGATGGTGAAGGCGGTGCCCCCGGGTGAGCCCGCCGTCGGGTCGGCGGACGACTCGGCCGGGTGACCGGCCGCCGCCGTGCCGTCGGTGCCGTCGACTGGCGCCGTACGACCGGACGACACCGTACGACCGGACGACGGGGCGACACCTGCTGTCGCGACGTCGGGCCCGGCCGCGGCCCGCGGGTCGGCGCCGCGCCCCGGGCCTTCGATCGCCTCGACGATGACGACGAGGCCCGCGGTCTGCCCGCCCGCGAGGATGCGGGTGCCCCGCAGCCGGATCCGGCGCCCGGAAGCGAGCTCGACGGTGTCGCTGGCCCGGTCGCGATGCGCCATCACGAACGAGGCGTGGTGCCGGATCGCGCGCTGTTCCTCACCGGTGAACAGGCCCTCGGCCGCCGCGTTGAGCATGCTCGTCGACTCGCCGAAGGCGAACACCGCCTGCCGGGTGGCCCGGGCGTCCGCCCGGACGTACGTCTCGAACAGCGCCTGCTGGGCCCGGCTGCGGTCGAGCAGCAGGTTGCGGCTGATGTCCTTGGCCGCCGACCGGGCGAGTGTGTGCATCAACGGGGTCCAGGCGTCGGCCAGGGTGGACAGATCGAGGATCCCCTCGACCCGCCCGGTGAGCGGGTCGATGATCGGGGACCCGGTGCAGGCGAACGACTGCAGCTGCTCGGAGTAGTGCTCGGGGCCGACGATCGACACCGACCGGCCCGACTCGATCACCGTGCCGATGCCGTTGGTGCCGACCGCACCCTCGGCGTACGCGTACCCCGGGACGAAGTCGACCCGGTCCAGCAGCCGGCCCAGCCGGCGTGAGGAGTCGCGACGCTGGATCAGCCGGGCACTGCGGTCGGTCAGCGCGATCACCACCGCCACGTCAGCGGTGTCCTCGCGCAACTGGGTGAGCACCGGCTCGGCACACCGGGCCAGCCGGGAGGCGGGGTCGAAGTCCGCGGTGAACGGTGCCTCCCAGCGGGCGGCGTCCACGCCGGCGGCCCGGCTGCGCTGCCACGACGCGGCGACGAGGTCGGGCACCCCGAGGTCGGGCACACCGTCGGTGGCACCACCCCGTTCGAGGAAGTCGGCGCGCGCCGACGCGATCCGCCGCAGGCGCTTCTCGGGATCCGGCATTGTCACCTCCTTGTGACGGAACCGTACGCACTGTGACGCACGGCACGTCCCATGGTGACGTCCGGGCCCCGGTCGGTCCAACCCGTACGGGTGTCCCAACTTGGGACATGGCGGCCGATGTGAACCAGATCACGCTGGTGTTCACCGTCACCGACGCCGGTCGCCGCCCCCAAGGCGTCGTGCGTCGACGGTCCATCCGACCAGAGGGAGAGGGCATGGACACCCTGATCAACATCGACAACGGCGGGACACTCACCGACATCTGTGCGTGGGACGGCGACGCCTTCACGTTCACCAAGACCCTGACCACCCCGCAGGACCTCTCGGACTGCCTGTTCACCGGTCTGGAGAAGGTCTCCGCCGCACTGTACGGGGAGGCCGACCTGGAGCGCCTGCTGCACGCGACCCAACACATCCGTTACTCGACCACCCAGGGCACCAACGCCCTGGTGGAGCGCCAGGGCCCGATGATCGGCATCCTCACCACGATGCCGGAGCTGGCCGACCTGATGCGGACCACCGACCCCGAGCGTGACCTCTTCACCGGGCTGGTCGGCGACCGCTGCCTGCGGATCGACCTGGCGGCGGGCGATGCCGAGGAGGTCGACCGGGAGGCCGTCCGCCTCGTCACCCGGCTCACCACGCTCGGCGCCGGCCGGGTGGTGGTCGCGGGACGTACGCCCGAGGAGGAGCACCGGCTCCGCCATGTGCTGCTGCGCCGGTTCCCCCGACACCTGCTCGGCTCGGTGCCACTGCTCTACAGCTGGGACCTCGCCGGTGACCGGCACGACGTGCGCCGGGTGTGGTCCTGCGTGATCAACACCTTCCTGCACCCCACCATGGAGCGGTTCCTCTACGGGGCCGAGCGCCGGCTGCGGTCGTACCGCGTGGTCAACCCGCTGCTGGTCTACCGCAACGACGGCGCCTCCTCACGGGTGGCGAAGGCGGTCGCCCTCAAGACGTACTCCTCCGGCCCGCGCGGCGGTCTGGAGGGCACCGCGGCGCTGGCCCGGGTCTACGGGCTGGCACACACCGTGATGATGGACATCGGCGGCACCACGACCGACGTCGGCGTCGTCAGCGGCGGCAAGGTCGCCCCCGACGGGCGGGGGAGCGTCAAGGGCGTGCCGATCTCCTACCCGATGAGCAACGTGCACTCCAAGGGGGTGGGCGGCTCCTCCGTCATCGCCGTGCAGGACGGGGAGATCACCGTCGGCCCGAGGTCGGTGGGCGCCGCGCCCGGCCCCGCCTGCTTCGGCTTCGGCGGCCGCCGGGCGACCATCACCGACGTCAACCTGCTGCTCGGCGTGCTCGACGCCGACACGTACATGGACGGGACCTTCCGGCTGGACCCGGAGCGCTCCCGGACGGTGATCACCGAGACCATCGCCGAGCCGCTCGGCATCCCGCTGGAGGAGGCCCTGGTCCGGATGGAGCAGGCCTACTTCGCGGCCCTCGCCGACAGCTTCGCCCACGTCGTCACCCCGGACACCACCCTTGCCGCGTTCGGCGGCGCCGGGCCGATGAGCGCCGCCGGCGCGGCCCGCATCGCCGGGGTGCGCGACGTGCTCGTCCCACGGACGGCCGCGGTGTTCTCCGCCTTCGGCATCTCCTTCTCCGACATCGGCAAGTCGTACGAGGTCGGCGTCCCGACCCCCACGACCGAGGCGGTCCGGACGGCCCATGAGGAGCTGGTGGCCCGGGCCGAGCGGGACATGTTCCAGGAGGGCTACCACCTCGCCGACTGCCGGTCCTCGTGGGACCTGACCGTGGAGGAGGCCGACGGCACCCTCGTCGGGTCCCATGCCTACCACCCCGGCGACCCGGTCGAGGCACCCGGCCAGCAGGTGTCCCTGCGGCTCACTGTCACCGCACCGCTGCCGCACCCGGTGCTGCCCGACGATCGGGCGGTCGAGCCGCGGCCGGCCGCGATCGCCGGCACCCGCCGGGTGCGCTCCGCCGCCGACCGGGTCGACGACGTGCCCGTGCACGTGCTCGACGACCTGGCGCCGGGCGACGCCGGCGAGGGCCCGGCGATCGTCGAGGGGCCGTTCTTCACCGCCCGCGTGCTGCCCGGCTGGCGGTTCCGGGTCACCGCTGTCGGTGACCTGCTGCTCCACGACTCCCACTGAGGCACCCCACCCGCCCGTCCGACCGACCCGAAAGGACGACTCCCGATGCGAGTCCCGATGACCGAATACCTGCTGATCGACCTGGACACCGAACGCTGGGTGTGCCGCGTGTGCTCCCACGACTTCGGCGACGCCCGGGGCAACTACAAGCGCGGTGCCCTGGTGTACGACCGCGACCCGCGCGAGATCCACCAGCCGATCATCGACCCCGAGCGCTACGAGTACACCTTCTCCCCGGATCCGGGCTACTGCCGGATCCTCGAGTACTACTGCCCCGGCTGCGGCACCCAGCTCGAGGCCGAGTACCTCCCGCCGGGCCACCCACCGACCGTGGACATGCTGGTCGACGTCGACGCGCTGCGCGGCCAGTGGGAGGTGCGCGGCCTCGACGCGGAGGCGGTGCACACGTACGGCCCCGGCGACGACGCCGCGGCCGCGAGCGCCCACAACGCCCTGTCCGCGAGCAGCACCCACAGCACCCCGTCCGTCCGGTGATCCGGCCCGACACCCCGACCACCTCCCAGGAGACTCCATGAAGCGCATCTCCGTCGACATCGGCGGCACGTTCACCGACTGCTTCTTCGTGTGGGACGAGCAGTACATCGAGGCCAAGGCCCTCACCACCCACCACAACTTGGCGCTCGGCTTCAACGAGGCCCTCGACCTCGCCTGCTCGCGGGCCGGGCTCGAACGGTCCACCGTCCTCAGCGGTGTCGACTCGGTCCGCTACGCGACCACGCTGGGCACCAACGCGCTGATCGAGCGCAAGGGCCCCAAGGTGGCGGCCATCGTCACCCACGGTTTCGAGGACACCATCCCGCTGTCCCGTGGCCGCGGGTACGGCGAGGGCCTGGACCAGACGATGCAGCAGAACCTGCCGGCCGCCGAGCGGCCGGACCCGATCGTGCCCCGCCACCTGATCCGTTCGGTGAAGGAGCGGGTGAACTCGGCCGGCCGGGTCGTCGCCCGGCTGGACCCCGACGACGTGCGGCAGGTGTTGCGTGAGCTGGTCGACGCGGGCGCCGAGGCGATCGTCGTCGCGCTGGTCAACGCCACCGAGAACCCGGCCCACGAGCTCGCCATCCAGGAGATCTTCCTCGACGAGTTCCCGGCCCACGAGCTGGGTGCGATCCCGATCCTGCTCGGCCACCAGGTGTCCGGCCGCAAGGGCGAGTACGTCCGGTCCACCTCGACGATCATCGACGCCTTTCTGCACGAGATCATGTTCCACGCCCTCTCCCAGCTGTCGAACAACCTGCGTGACGCCGGCTACGACAAGCCGATGCTGGTCATCCACAACTCCGGTGGGATGGCCCAGATGAACTCGACCGACGCCCTGCAGACCATCCACTCCGGCCCGATCGCCGGGGTCGGGGCCGCGGAGCACCTCAGCGACGAGACCGGGCTGGGCCACGTCATCTCCACCGACATGGGCGGCACCTCGTTCGACATCGGGTTGGTGCCCGAGGGCGGGGTCAAGCACTACGACTTCCTGCCGACCATCGACCGGTGGCTGGTCTCGGTGCCGATGGTCCACCTGGACACCCTCGGCGCCGGTGGCGGCTCGATCGCCAGCTACGACCGGATCCATCACTCGATCAAGATCGGCCCCGAGTCGGCCGGATCCAACCCCGGCCCGGCCTGTTACGACCGCGGCGGACTGCGCCCGACCGTCACCGACGCCGACCTGCTGCTCGGCTACCTCGACCCGGACAACTACGCGAACGGCTACATCAAGCTCAACCCCCGGCGGGCGCGGTTCGCGATCGAGGAGACCCTGTGTGACCCGCTCGACCTGGACGTCATCGAGGCGGCCCGGTCGATCAAGGACGGCGTCGACGAGCAGATGGCGATCGGCATCGGCAAGGAGCTGCGGGTCCGCGGCTATCTGCCGGAGGACTTCACCATGCTCGCGTACGGCGGCAACGGCCCGCTGCACGCCTGCGGCATCGCCCGGCACGCCGGTATCTCCCGGGTGCTCGCGCCGCCGTTCTCCTCGGTGTTCTCCGCCTGCGGTGCCGGCAACATGAAGCAGCTGCACTTCCACGAGCGCGGCGTGCACGTGACGCTCTACAACGCCACCACCCGCCGGCTCTACGACGACTACGCCGAGTTCAACGCCGTCGTCGAGGAACTCGAGGCCCGTGGCCGCGAGGACCTGATCCGCCAGGGGTTCGCCCCCGGCGACGTGCGCTACCGCCTCGAGCTGGACATGCGCTACGGCAACCAGCTGCTCACCCAGGCCGTCACGGTGGACGACATCGACCGGGTCCGCGGCGTCGGGGACGTGCTGCACATCATCAAGAAGTTCGGCGACGTCTACAGCCACCGGTTCGGCGCCAGCAGTGCCGCGCCGGAGGCGGGCATCCGCTGCAACACCATCCGGGTCGCCTCGTACGTGGCGGGTGACGCGGTGAAGTTCGCCGCACTGCACACCGGCGGTCCGCGTACGGTCCCCGCCCCCGTCTCCCGCCGCCAGGCCGTGTTCGTCGGGATCGAGGGACACGTCGACACCGCCCTGTACGACGAGTCCGCCCTCCGGCCCGAGCACGTCATCCCCGGCCCGGCGATCGTGACCACCCAGAACACCACCTTCCTGGTCGAGCCCGGATGGCGACTCGAGCCGACGCCGCAGGGCGCCGTCTGGTTCCTGCAGGACTGACCGACCACTCCACAGCAAAGGAGCTGTTGATGACCATCACCGACGACACCCCGACCACCCGGCTCACTCCGCAGGAGCAGCAGTGGGTCGACGACTTCATGGACGAGACGACGCTGTTCCTGGGCCCCGACCCGGAGATCATGCGCAGCCACCGCATCGCCCCGCGCACCGAGCGCGAGGACCAGGTGGTCCGCGCCGGGGTCGACCGACTCCAGGTCGAACGGATCCGCAAGCGCATCGCCGGTGCCCTCGACGAGGGCTACGAGATGTGTGAGGCCCAGGGGGCGGCGCCCGGCGCGAAGTGGGGTGACCTCACCACCGCGATCTACACCGCCCAGGGCGATGTCTCCTACCTGTCCTGCCACGGCGTGATCGCCTTCAGCGCGATCCTGCACCACCCGATCCGCTACATCATGAAGTACTGGAAGGACGAGCCGACGGTCGGCGTCCGGCCCGGCGACGGCTTCATCCACAACGACGCCCGGTTCGGCAACGTGCACAACACCGACCAGTCGATGATCATGCCGATCTTCCGCGACGGCGAGCTGATCGCCTGGGTGGCGGCCACCATCCACGAGGGCGAGAACGGCGCCTGCGAACCGGGCGGCATGCCCTCCGGCTCCGAGACCCCGTTCGACGACGGCCTGCGGATGAGCCCGTTCAAGATCGTGGAGGAGGGCCACCTGCGTCGTGACCTGCTCACCTTCCTGCAGCACTCGGTGCGCGACCCGAAGCTGCAGCTCGCAGACCTCAAGGTCAAGATCACCGCGGTGCGCAAGATCATCGACCGGATCGACCGGGTCGTCGACGAGGTCGGGGTGGACGCCTTCATCGGCGCGCTGCGGACCACCGTCGAGGATGTCGATGTGGAGGTCCGTCGGCGGATCGCCGAGCTGCCCGACGGCACGTACCGGATGGACCAGTTCATGGACTCCACGCTGAAGGAGAACATCCTGATCAAGTTCGCCTGCGCGATCACCGTCAAGGGCGACCAGATGACCGTCGACCTGCGCGGCACCGGCCCGGAGATCCTCAACCGGGCGATCAACTCCCCGCTGTGCTCGGTGAAGTCGATGTTCATGCAGGCGATCCTCGCCTTCTGGTGGCCCGACCTGCCCCGGTGCACGTCGGCGATGAGCTGTATCGAGATCATCTCCGACGAGGGGACCTGGGCGGACGCCTCGTACGACGCGCCGATGGGCCAGTCGTTGCAGGCCTCCTTCCGCGGGTTCTCCGCGCTGCAGGCGCTCTACAGCCGGATGTCGTTCTCGACCCCGCACAAGTACAGCAACGTCGTGGCGAACTGGTTCAACCAGATCAACACCTTCCTCTGGGGCGGGATCACCCAGCACGGCGACGTCGTCGGCAACCTGTGCGCCGACCTGAACGGCATGCCGGGCGGCGCCAAGCCGTTCCGGGACGGTGAGGACGCGGTCTCCCCGCTCTTCTGCGCGATGGCCGACACCGCCGAGCAGGAGGTGATGGAGGAGGAGGTGCCGTTCATGCAGTTGGTGTCGAAGCGCCTGGTGCGCGACAACATGGGCTTCGGCAAGTTCACCGGAGGGATGGGCTACGAGATGATCGTGGCCGCCGAGGGGTCGCCGCAGTGGGGCTTCATGACCGTCACGTCCGGCGCGAAGTTCTCCTCCATCTACGGCATGTACGGCGGCTACGGCTGCGGCACCTACCCACTGGCGATGGTGAAGGGCACGAACGTCTACGAGCACATCCGCCGCGACAACACGAAGTTCGACCTGTCCATCGCCAAGGTGATGAACGAACGGCCGTTCCCCGAGGGCCGCTACTCGACCCACCACATGGGGCTGCAGTTCGACCTCGCCAAGGACGGTGAGCTCTACATGATCAGCCAGGGCGCCGGTGGCGGCTACGGCGATCCGCTGGAGCGGGCGCCCGAGGCGGTCATCCGCGACATCGAGCTGAACCGGATCAGCCAGCAGGTCGCCGAGGACATCTTTGCGGTCCGCTACGACCCGGCGACCCTGCGGCTCGACGCCGAGGCCACCCGGGAGGCCCGCGCCGAGGCCCGCCGGGCCCGGCTGCGCCGCGGCAAGCCGTACGACGAGTTCGTCGCGGAGTTCGTCACCGCCGAGCCGCCGGCCGACCTGCCCTACTACGGCTCCTGGGGCCCGGACCACACCGAGATCACCGCCACCATCTACGGCATCGACGGGCCCGAGCGGGTCACCGCCCCGCTCGCGGAACTGCCGCCGGTGATGGTCCCGGACCGCCGCGAGGTGAAGATCGCCCGGCTGGAGCAGCGCCTCGAGGAGCTCGAGAGCAAGCACGGCGAGCGGGTCCACCGCCTCGCCTGACCGACGGGTGCCGCCGGACCCGCTCCGGCGGCACCTGCCACCCCGCCGGCGTCTGCCGTCGGCCTCCCGCCCGGCGCCTTCCGATCCGTCCGAGGCCTCTTCCATCCGTCCCGCATCCCTGCCGTCCCCTTCCGACCCGGAGGAACCGTGTCCAGCTCATTGCAGTCGCTCATTGCGGCGCGACCCACCGGCCGCCAGCGGCCCCTGCTGCTCGACCCCGACGCCTATGCCACGGCGGTCATCCGCCAGGGCGCCGCCATCCCGTGGATCGACCTGCCGGCCCTGGCCGGCCACGTCGGCCAGGTCGCGGGACTGCTCGACCCGGACGCCGGCTGGGTCGACATCGGCGCCCTGTACGGGGCCCACCTCGCCGAGCACCCCGAGCTGGTCGCCGCGATGGGCGCACGGCCGCGCGCCGGCGTCGCGCTGCGTACGCTGCTCGGCGACCCGTCCGGTGTCCGGCTCGTCCTCGAGACCCTGCAGGCGATCGCGGCGGCGAGCCGACGGCCGCTGGTCCTCGACCTCCCCTCGCCGGTCCGCTGGCTGCTGGCGGCCCACGAGGCCGCCGGGACCCCGCTCGACGAGGTGGACGAGGACCGCGCCGATGCCGCCTCGGTGTACGTCGCCGAGTGGCTCGGTCATCTCGGGGACCTGCCGGTGGGGCTGGTCCTGCTCGACGCCCGTGCCCGGGGCGACGAGGTCGCACCGTCGGTGCCCGAGACGCTGGCCGCGTACACCGCCCTGACGAACGTCTGCGGACACTTCGGCTGGTCGATCGGGCTGCGGACCCACAGCGGGATCGCGCTCGGCGACGACGAACCGCGCCTGGCGGTGCTGGACGAGGCGTTCTGGACCGGCGTCGCCGAGGTCCCGGAGGCGGACGCCCTGGTCGCCACCATCCCGGCGACCGCGGTGCCGGAGCAGGTGCTCGACCGGCTGGCCCGGCTGTCATGACGCAGCGGGCCGACGCACCGGGACCGAGGGTCCCGCGATCGAACAGACAGGAGTGAACAGATGGACAAGGTCGTTGCCACGGCCGCCGCGGCGGTCGAGGTCGTCCGATCGGGCGACATGATCGCCGCCGGCGGCTTCGGAGTGTGCGGCATCCCCGCGGTGCTGCTCGAGGCCCTCAGCCGGACACCGGTGGATGATCTCACCGTCGTGTCGAACAACTGCGGCCTGGAGGGGATCGGCAACTCACTGCTGCTCGAGCACCGTCAGGTACGCCGGCTGATCGCCTCGTACGTGGGGGAGAACAAGGAACTCGAACGCCAGTACCTGGCCGGTGAGGTCGAGATCGAGCTCAACCCGCAGGGCACCCTGGCCGAACGGCTCCGGGCCGGCGGCTCGGGCATCGCCGCCTTCTACACCCGCACCGGCGTCGGGACGGTCGTCGCCGAGGGCGGCATGCCGTTGCGGTACGCGTCGGACGGTTCGGTGGCGCTGGCGTCCGCGCCGAAACCGACCGAGCTGCTGGCCTGGGACGGCGCGGAGCACTTCTTCGTCCGTGAACTCGCCCTGCGGCCCGACGTCGCGTTCGTCCGGGCCCGGCGCGGCGACCGGTTCGGCAACCTCGTCTTCCGGCAGGCCGCCCGCAACTTCAACCCGCTGTGCGCGATGGCCGCCCGCTACACCGTCGCCGAGGTGGAGGAGTTCGTCGAGGCCGGCGAACTCGACCCCGACGCGGTGCACCTGCCGGGGGTCTACGTCGACGCGGTGCTGCCGTTGACGCCCCGGCAGGCCGCCGACAAACCGATCGAGCGCCGGGTCGTCCGGCCCCGCGCCACCGTGGAGGTGACCCGATGAGCTGGACCCGCGACGAGATGGCGGCCCGCGCGGCACGTGAACTGGCCGACGGCGACTACGTGAACCTCGGGATCGGCCTGCCGACCCTCGTGCCCGCACACCTGCCGGCCGGGGTGCACGTGGTGCTGCAGTCGGAGAACGGGATCCTGGGGCTGGGGCCGAGCCCCTACGACGGCGAGGAGGATCCCGACCTGATCAACGCCGGCAAGCAGACCGTGACCGTGGTGGCCGGGGCGAGCTTCTTCGACTCGGCCCTGAGCTTCGGGATGATCCGCTCGGGACGGATCGACGTCGCGATCCTCGGGGCGATGCAGGTGAGCGAACGCGGCGACCTGAGCAACTGGGTGGTGCCCGGCAAACGGGTGAAGGGCATGGGCGGGGCGATGGACCTGGTGCACGGCGCCCGTCGGGTGATCGTGCTGATGGAACACGTGGCGAAGGACGGCTCCCCGAAGCTGCTGCGGGAGAACGTGCTGCCGCTGACCGGGTGCCGGGTCGTCGACCGGGTGATCACCGATCTCGCCGTGCTCGACGTCACCGACGAGGGGCTGCGTCTGGTCGAACTGGCCCCGGGCGTACCCCTCGAGGAGGTCCGTGCGGCGACCGGGGCCCCCGTCGTGGCCTGACTGCCCGTGCGGCCACCGGAGCCCCGTCCTGGCCTGAGACGGTCAGGGTGGCGACCGGAGCTCCGGGCCGGCCTGACGGCCAGGATCGGGCGGGGGCCGGACGGGGTCGGGGAGGAGCCGGACGGGGTGGGAGCGGGCCGGATCAGAGCCCGACCCGCCAGGCGCCGGGCTCCAGTGCGGCCCCGTTGGCCACCAGATCGAGCGTCACCAACCGCTGGGTCGGCCGGGTGAGGGCGACGTAGAGGATCCGGGTCCCGCCGATGTGCTCGGCGATGATCTCGTCGGGGGCGACCACGATCACCGCGTCGTACTCCAGGCCCTTGGCCTGCAGGGTGTTGACCACCGCGATCCGGTCCCGGAGGACGGGGTCCAGGCCCAGGGCGTCGACCAGATCCTCGAGGTCGTACTGGCGCGACGGCGGGGTGATGATGCCGAGGGTGCCCTCGACCTGCCGGGCCAGCTCGGTGAGCAGCTCCGCCAGGGTCTCGGTCAGTTCGCCGCGGTGGATCGTGCGCAGGTCGGGCAGCACGCCGGTGGAGCGTACGGCGGTCGGCAGGTCCGCGTCGGGCACGTCGCGGGTGACCACCGCGGCGGCCAGGTCGAAGACCTCGGAGGGGGACCGGTAGTTGGTGCTCATCCGGAACGTACGGCGCTGGCCGAGGCCGACCAGTGCCTCGAGCTCCGCGTCCAGCTCGTGGCGGTCGGGCCAGGAGCTCTGGGCCGGGTCGCCGACGATGGTCCAGGAGGCCTGCGCCCCGCGCCGGCGCAGCATCCGCCACTGCATCGGGGTGATGTCCTGCGCCTCGTCGACCAGGACATGGGCGTACGTGGTGAAGCGGTCGGCGTACGGGTCGTCGGTGTGCTGGCGGGCGAGCCGGTCGGAGATCGTCACGATCTCCTGCATGGTGGAGCCCGCGGTGAGGAACAGCGGCTCGTCGGGATCCTCGTCCAGCGGGGTGCCGAGCAGGGCGACCAGCTCGTCGAGCAGGGCGACGTCGGCGACCGACCAGTCCTCGTGGCCCTCCGCACCGAGCTCGGCGAAGGACTTCAGCAGGGTCTGCTGCTCATCGGCGTCGAGGATGCCGTCGGCCACCCGGGCGACGACCTCCGGGTAGGAGAGCCGGCGCAGCTCGACGGTCGCGTGCTGCGTCGGCCACCACACGTTCAACGCCTCGACGAAGGCCGGATGGTCGGTGACCAGGTCGGGGAACTCCTCCCGCTCGATGCCGTGGTCGGCAGGCATCAGGTCCCACAGCGCCGCGACCATCGCGTCGCGCCCGGCCCGGCGGGCGTGGTTGGCCTTGGGCTGGCGGATCGTCTGGCGGCGCAGGCCCAGCAGCGCCCGCCCGGTCAGGCGCAGTGCGTTGCCCTTGACGGTGAGCAGCAGGTCGCGGTCGAGCTTGGGCTGGTGACCGGTCCGGCCGATCACCTTGACCGTGCCGGGCACCTGGACCAGCCGGGTCAGCACGTCGACCATCCGCACCGACCCCTTGATCGCCGCGGCGCGGGAGGCGTCCGTACGGTGCGCCTCCACCGGCAGCACGTCGGAGGGGACACTGCCCACCGACCGCAGGGTCACCGCATCTTCGCCCAGTGACGGCAGGACACGTTCGATGTAGGTCATGAACACGTCGGAGGGGCCGACGACAAGCACGCCGCCCTGTTCGAACCGGCGCCGATGCGTGTACAGCAGGTAGGCCGCCCGGTGCAGGGCCACCACCGTCTTGCCGGTGCCGGGGCCGCCGGAGATGATCGTGACGCCCTGGTAAGGGGCCCGGATCGCCTCGTCCTGCTCGGCCTGGATGGTGGCGACGATGTCGCGCATCTGGTGCCCGCGGGCCCGGCTCAGGGCGGCCAGCAGGGCCCCCTCTCCGATCACCGGCAGGTTCTTCGGCGCCGATGCCCCGTCGAGCAGGTCGTCCTCGATGCCGATCACCCGGTCGTCGCGGCAGCGCAGCACACGTCGGCGGATGACGTCCATCGGGTCGGCGGCGGTCGCCCGGTAGAAGGGCTCGGCGGCCCGGGCGCGCCAATCGATCACCAGCGGCTCGTAGTCGTCGTCGTGGACGCCGATCCGGCCGATGTAGTCGGTGTCGCCGTTGGTCAGGTCGAGCCGGCCGAAGACCAGGCCCTCGTGCTCGGCCTCGAGGACTGCCAACCGCTTGGCCGCCTGGTAGGCGAAGACGTCCCGCTCGTAGACGCTGGTCGCATCCTCCTCCCGGAGGTAGTCACCGCGATCGCTGGTGTAGTGCGAGGCCCCGGCCCGGGCGGCCCGCTGGGCGCCCTCGGTGGCGATGGCCAGGCGTTCGTAGACCTTGTCCACATGGGCCTGTTCGACGGCGAGCTCGCGGGCCAGGTCCGACGAGATGTCATGAGAAGTCAAGAGCGTTTCGTCCTTACCGGGAGTGACTCTCAAGTCTATCCCGATGCCTTGTCCGCACGCCGCAATGGTCCGGTCAAAGGGAATCCGCGTCCTCTCGTGCGCCTGTCCGAGAGGCCTTGACCGGTCCTTTTCGGAGAGGGACACAGGGTCCTTTCATAGGGCTTGTCGGTCCCTTTCGGAGTGCTGACGGAGTCCTTCGTGGGCCTCAGGGGCCTTGTCGGAGGGCTGACGGAGTCCTTACCTGGGAGCTCACTGGTCCTTGTTCGACGGGTGGGTGTCCAGTCCGGTGAGGTCGAAATGGGCGTCGTACGTCGCCAATGCCGCGGACGTCAGGACGCCCGCCAGATCGTCGCCGCCCCGGCCCCAGGGGCCGGCGGAGTACAGCCGTTCACCCAGCCGGACCGGCAACCTGCACAGCCACGAGGCCTCCCCGTCCCAGGCGGGGCCGCGGTCCGGCGCGACGGTGGCCGCCCCCCAGTCGTGCAGCAGCGTCCGGGCGGGGGTGGCCCAGCTGACCCGGCGGGTGGTGTGGTCGACGGTCTCGGTGAGGACCGGGCCGGGGCCGGGCGCGCGGGGAGGAGAGGCACTCAGCGAGCCCGGGCCGGGGGAGTCGGGGTCGGGGGAGCCGGTCGGGATGGACGAGAGCCGGGGGGCCAGCACGGGGCCGAGGCCGGACACCCGCCGGGTGGCGCGGGTACGCAGGCCGTACGTCGCGGCCGGGTCGTGCAGCCCCTCGGTGAGGACGACCGCGTCGGGCCGCCCGTCCGCCAGCACGGCCCCGACCACCTCGGTCGCCAGGGCCCGGCCGTCCGGACGCCGGGCTGACCCGTCGAAGCCGATCGGGCCGTCGTAGCGGACGATCTCCACCCTGCGGGCGATCAGCCGCGCCTCGAGCAGGTCGAGCAACCGCTCGCTACCGGCCGGCCGGCCGTGCTCGTCGACGACCATCCAGCGGCCGAAGGTCCGTTCCACGTTGAGCCGGCTCGCGACGAAGGCCGGCGTCCGGGCCGGGTCCTGTCCCTGGCGCCAGGCGCTCGCCTCCACCAGGGCCCGCAGGTGGGGGTGCGGCTGGGTGGCCGCGAGGTCGGCGACCGTACGACCCCAGAGCAGGTCCCGGCGGTGCGGGCGGAGCTGGCGTGCGGCCAGCAGCGAGGTCTCCAGCCCGAGGTTGCGCACCCGGTGCCAGACCGGTTCCAGCGAGTCCACCAGGGTCCGCCAGGAGTCCGCGACCGCGTCCCCGTAGCTGGCGGCCATCCGGTGGAACTGTTCTCCCCGATCGCCGCCGAGGACGAGCTCCTCACCGCCGGCGAAGACATGGCGTGTCGGTGGTGCCGGGACCAGGTCGAGCCCGGCCCGGGCCAGTTCCGCCGGCAGGATACGGCCGGACTTCTTGAACAGATCGCGCCACGCGGCCGGCAGGGTCAGCACCTCGGGCAACGGGCCGGGCCCGCCGGGGGCGGTGGGCCGCCAGTCGGCGCCGAGCCGCTCCGTACGCTGCAGCAGGGTCACCCGGTGGCCGCGCTTGGCCAGCCGGGCCGCGGTGGCCATCGCGGCCAGGCCACCCCCGACGATGACGACGGTGTTACCGGTCCCGGTCCCCGCGACCGCACCGTGGGGACCGCCGTGGCCGGGGCGGCCCGCCGCCCTGCTCACTGCAGGGCCGAGGTGACGGTCCCGGCCCACAGCTGGGCCCCCTGTTGGGTCGGCCGGGCGCCGATCACCAGCTCGGTGAGGGGGACGGAGGCATCGGTGAAGGCCTTCATGACGTCGACGGTGGGCAGCCCGAGCCGGTCGGCGGTCCGGGCCAGGTTCTTCATCCGGGTCTCCTGGAGACCTGTGGTGGCGGTCTCCGGGTTCTGCAGGATCACCAGGCCCAGGGGCGTCTGCTTGGCGGAGACCGCCTGCCATAGCGTGGTGACATCGGCGTCGAAGGTCGCCTGGTCGTCCTGGTGGCCCAGGTTGAGGATCACGATGTCGGTGGGTTGCGGGTAGAGCTTGCCGAGGTCGGCGGTGTCCTTCGCGGCTGTCGCGCTCAGGTAGGAGGCGTTCCACACGTCGACCGTCGGCCCCTTGCTCGACAGGGTGCGCGCCGCCGCGTAGCCCCCGGTGGTCCGGTTGTACTCGTGGTAGACGACCGTGTGGTCGGCACCGAGGGTGTCCCGCGCCCAGAGGAACACCCAGCCGGTGTCCCCGACCGAGGAGTCGTCCCCGAGGACGGTGATCGACAGCGGCTGGCCGTCGGTGAGGCGGGCCCGGATCTGCCCGATGCCCTGGCGGCGTGCCGCCGCGGCGATGGTCGGGGAGGCCGTGGTCGAGGGGTCGGGGGTCGTCGCGGAGGCGGACGGTGACAGGGCGGAGGCGGTCGCCGAGGGGGCGGAAGCGGTGGCGGTGGGATCCCCGGAGGCGGGACCACCGACCGTCCCGCCGGTCGCGAGTGCGGTGGCGGCCGCGACGACGGCAACGACGATGACGGCGGCGACGACGGTCCCGCCCGGGGTGAGGTTCCTGACGCTGTCACCGGGATGCATGGGTCCGATCGTACCCAGAGGTACGGGTCGGGCAGCGCTCATGGAGCGCCGGTGGCCGGTCGTCCGCGCGCTCCCGCCGGGTGTCTGAGACGCCGTCCAGGCTTCTTCCTTCTCGAACAATTGTTCGATGAGTTTGAGCTCTGGTCGGTGTCGGAGATCGGTCCGGGCAGGGCTCGTTCGGAGTCGGCCCGTCCGGGCGCTGCCCGCACCGCGCGTGAGCCGGTCGCCGCGCAAGCCGCGGCACTCCGGCCCGGGGAGCTCGGGACGGTAAGGGGACGACTGGGTAGGCTCGGAGTGCCCGCCATACCGCTGCGGTGCGCCACCTCCCGACGAAGGACTCGCCATGACCCGACCCGACCAGCCGACTGCGGCACCCTCCACCCTCGCAGTCGACAAGAAGCGTCGGTCCCTCGGGGGCACCTTCACCCTGCGGGTGATCCTCGAGCAGGCACAGGTCTGGCAGGGGGATCGGCCGGCGGAGGAGATCCGGGTCGTCGACCTCGGTGGTGGTGCCGGAGGCATGGGCGTGCCCCTCGCCCGCGCGGGCTACGACGTGACCGTCGTCGACCCGAGCCCCAATGCCCTGGCCTCCTTGCAACGCCGGGCGGCCGAGGCCGGGTTGTCCGGCCGGCTCCGGGGGATCCAGGGGGATGCGGCCGACCTGGTCGATCTGATCGGGGTAGGGACCGCGGATCTGGTCACCTGCCACGAGGTCCTCGATGTGGTCGAGGACAAGCCGGCCGCCGTCCGGGCGATGGCCACGGTCCTGCGGCCCGGCGGAGCGGTCAGTCTGCTGGTGCGGCAGCGCTACTCACGGGTGATGCACAAGGCCCTGGCCGGCGACTTCGCGGCGGCACGGGCGGCACTGGCCGACCCCGGCCGGTTGGACCAGGGACGGGTCCGCGCCCTGTTGGAGGACACCGGCTTTGCCGTCGTCGAGACCCGGGGGATCGGGGCCGTGCTCGGCGCGGTGAACGAGGAGTACCTCGACGTCCCCGGTGCCCGGGACGAACTGCTCGCCCTGGAGGATGAGATCAGCCGTACCCCGGACATGTGGTCCCTGGCGGCGCAGCTGCACGTCCTCGCCTCGATCGGCTGACCCACCCTCGATCGGCCCCGGGACCCTGTCAGCGGCGGTGCGGCGCGTGCCGCGCAGGGCGACGAGGATGCCGGATCGGTGGACACCGCCTAGGCTGGTAATCCGCGATGTCGTTCCGGTACGACGCAGCGGGCACTAAACTGTAGTCAGAAGGCGCGGAGGGGCGGCGATCGCCGTACCTCGCAAACCAACAAGGACGGTCGGAGGTAGCGCGGTGGCCCTCTCAGAGCACGAGCAGCGGCTGCTCGAACAGATGGAAGCTGCTTTTGCTGCCGAGGATCCCAAGCTTGCGGACACCCTCAGCGGCAACAGTGGACGGCGTCTCGAGACCCGTCTCGCCATCGGTGCCGGACTTGCCTTCGTGGTCGGCGTCGTCCTGCTGCTGGTCGGCATCCAGGTGCACTGGTTGATCAGTGTGTTGGGCTTCTTGGTGATGCTCACCGCCACGATCGTGGGACTGAGCGCATGGCAGAAGCAGGATGCCCTCTCCCAGCACAAGGGGCGCACCAAGGTGCATGTCAGCGCCGATGACCGGCGCATCATGCACAGGTTCGAAGAGCGGTGGAACCGTCGCCAGGAGGGCAACGATCACTGACGGTCGTGCGCCGGGTACGCCGGCCGACGTTCCACCCGAAGACGCGACAGCGCACGCGGTGACCGAGGTCCCGCAGACCGCAGCGTCCCATGACCGCACGGCGGGCGACACCCGCCGGCGGCCTGCATCCTTCGGACAGTTGATTCCCCGGGACCTCATCCTCCCCGCCTGATCCCCCGAAGGCGGACGGACATCCGGCCGCACCCCCACCGGTTCTCCTCAGCGCGGTAGCCGGCAAACGGCGACGCGGCCAGGAACGGTTCCGTGACGGAGGGCGACACCGGGAACGACGTCCCTCAGGAGTACACAGGAATACGTGTGGGCCGACCCGCAAGGGCCGGCCCACACGTACGTCACCAGTCGTACAGCACTGTCATCGGTCGCGCTGGTCGTGCGGGTCGCGCAGCACTGTCATCACGCTGTGGGCATCGTCATCGGTCGTCCGGCACCGTGTCATCACGCCCGGTGCCCGTCGGTTGCCCGGACCGTCGGTTGTCCGGCGGGCACCGGATCAGCGGGCCCGCCAGCCTGCGATCACGGCCTTCGCCCTGGCCCACAGCGCCTGCCAGGCCAGTGCCTGCCCCAGGGCGCGCCACCACGACCGGGGCCACCACTCGCTGATCAGCCGGGCATCCCAGCCCTTGTCGGTCCGCAGCCCGTCCCGGACCGTCCCGACCAGCGCCGACAGGTCGGCCGAGTGCACCGCCGCCAGCGCGTACCGGGACCGCTCGACCTGGCGTGACAGGATGACCAGCGCCCGGCCGGCATCCTCCGGCAGCACCTGGGCCGCCTGCCGGCCGACGGCGCGCGGTGACCCGGACGGCCACGTGTAGCCGTAGTCGACGAAGCTGTCGCGCACCTCGGACCAGGCGGCGTCGACCGCTTGCTGGGAGACCTCGACGTCACCGCCGTCCGGTGGGGCCAGGCGACGCCTCCGCTGCCGGTGGCGCAACAGGCCGGGCAGGGCGAGGAGGCCGGTGACGAGGGCCAGCAGGCCGATCGCCACGCCGATCCGGGCGAACACCGCGAGGACGTTGATCACCGGCGCAGCCGGCTGCACCGGAGCGGCGGAGACCGTCGGGTTGACCGACGGGGTCGGGGCGGCCTCGGGGGTGGCCGATGCGGTCGGTGTGGGCGTCGCGCTCGGCTGCTCGGGGGCCGTCATCGTCCAGGCCGGCGGAACGGCGACACCGGGGGTCGGCTCGAACCGCACCCATCCGACGCCCTCGAAGTACAGCTCCGGCCAGGCGTGCATGTCGTGCATGGTGACGCTGTAGCCGTCGCCCTTCCGGGTGCCGGGGAGCCAACCGACCGCCACCCGCGAGGGGATGCCGATGATCCGGGCCATCGCCGCCATCGAGCCCGCGAACTGCTCGCAGTAGCCTTTGTGATCCTGCAGCAGGAAGCGCTTCATGGCATCGTAGCCGGTGCCCGGCTGCGGCTCGAGGCTGTAGCTGAACTGGTCGCTGCGCAGGTACTTCTGGATCGCCGCGGCCTTCAGCGCCGGGGTCGGCTCCGACTGGGTGATCTTCAGCGTCAGGTCGACGATCTCCTGGGGCATGTCCTGCGGCACCGCCCCGGTCAGGTTCGCGTCACTCGGCCGGCCGGCCATCGCGGTGGAGAGCCTGGTCCCGTCCGGGGTCGGGTCGATGCTCGTCACGTCGTAGGACAGGTCACGGGTCGCGGCCGTACGGTCCTGGCCGGTGGCGACCACGACGAGGGAGTCCGTGCCGTAGGCCCATTGCCCCGGGGCGTCGAACCGCTTGGGGGCGTACGGCAGCGGCAGGTACTCCGCCCGGAAGTCACCGATCTTCACCTGGGTGCGGACGTCGGGGCCCGGAGTGTCCATCCCCGGCGGCGCGGGCAGGGTGTTGCCCTGGGTGAGGTGGAACGAGGCGTTCTGCCAGCCCCTGCCGTCGAAGACCGACAGCGACGCCATCCGCAGGTACTCGCCCCCGGCTGCGGTCGTGGTGTATGTCAGCACGTCGGTGTCGGCCGGCTGGGACAGGTTGCGTCGCATGTCGAGCATCGGGTCGGTGAGCTGGACCGGGCCGGTGTCCTGGTTGAGCTGCCCGCCGTTCAACTGGTGCGCCGGCGGCAGCGGCACCACGAGCCCGACGAGGAGGGTCGCGGCGAGCGCCGCGACGGCGACCACGCCGCCCATCCGCAGCGCCAGCGGGGTGATCCGCCCGGTGAGCCGTACGGTCCGCTCCAGGTGACGCGGCCAGCTCTCGGCCGAGTTGATCCCGTCAGCGAGCAGGATCCACAGGTAGCCGACCGCCACCGGGAGGATCGTCCACCACGGGATGTCGCGCAGCAGGCCGACCGCGCCGATCAGGTAGAGGGTCAGCGACGGGAGCAGGGCCCAGCCGGGGCGGTCGACGCCCTCGGCCAGCAGGTCGGTGAGGATCGTGGTGACCCCGACGGTGGCCACCAGCAGCATCGTCAGCCCCGGGTCGGCGATCATCGGCGTGGTGTGCGTCGACATGTGCCGTACGCCTTCGGCGAACAGCCCGGCCATCCCCTGGCCCGGCCGCGCCAGCGACAGGGAGATCGCGAACAGATACACCACCAGCGCCACGAGCTGGGCGAGGAAGGCGATCGCGTCGTTGACCCGCATCCGGCGCAGCGCCAGGCCGATGGCACCGAGCAGCACCACCAGCGGGATCGCGCTGATCAGGTACGACGGGTCCTGGGTGAACGGCAGCAGGATCAGCGCCGCGAGGATCGAGGAACCGGCGATCGCGCCGGCGGTCCGATCGAGGGGCCGGATCACAGCAGTTCTCCCATCCGCGACATCCTCATCCAGGCGTCGTCCACGGTCATGTCGGAGGTGACCCGGACGACCCGCCAACCGGAGTCGCGTAGCACCGTCACCGCCCGCTCGTGGTCGTCGAGGACCGTACGGAAGGCGTGGTCCACTTTCCCCGTGCCGTTCACCCAGCCGTCGATGTCCAGCACCCAGGCCATGGCGTACGCCTGGTTGCGCTGCATCTCGACCATCCGCGCCGCGTCGGCCGACGACATCAGGCCGAGCACGGCCACCGTCATCTGGGAACCGACGCCCCGCAGGGACGCCTCGGCGGCGCGGCTCAGATCGGTGCTCCCGGACAGCGTGACGTCGGTGAGCTGGGTGATCGCCTCCCGGCGGCTGGTCGCCTTGCCGAGGTCACCGAGCTGGGGGTCGGCCAGCGGCCCGTCGGCACCGAACAGGGTGATCGCGTATCCCTCGCCGAGGAAGTGCACGGCCAGCGAAGCGGTCAGCGACACCGCCCACTCGAAGGAGCTCTCCGGCCCGGTGCCGCGGTGGGCGTGTTCGCGCGAGTCGAGCAGCACCGTGGCGCTCGGGTCCCAGGCCTGCTCCTCCTGGCGCACCATCAGTTCACCGTGGCGGGCGGTCGAGCGCCAGTGGATCCGGCGGACGTCGTCACCGCGGACATAGGTACGGACCAGGATGTCGTCCTGGCCGGACAGGCCCAGACGCTGCGGGCGGGCCTCACCGGTGCTGCCCGTGCCACCGGCGTTGCCCATCGAGTCGAGCGGGACGATCCGCGGGGTCACCATCACCTCGCTGGTCGCGTTGAACTGTCGGTCCAGCGCGGCCATCCCGAACGGGTCGGAGACCCGGACCAGCAGCGGGCCGGTGCGGAACCGGCCACGTTGACTGCCGGTGAGCGTGTAACTCACCTCGCGGCTCCACTCGGCGGCGAGATTCTGCAGGGTGAAGCGGGGCCGCGGCCCCAGGGCCGGGGGCACCTGGTCCTCGAAGCGCAGCACGCCCACCGGCAGTTTGCCGTGCCGGTCGAGCGCAAGGGTGCCGGTCATCTCTGCACCGATGGCGGCCCGGGACGGGGAGACCTTGCGCTCGCAGGAGAGCTTCAGCCGGCTCCGGTCGACGAAGACGGCCGCGGCCAGCGGGATGAAGACCAGCAGCAGACCGAGCAGCAACGCATCGCGCTGCCCGAGGAGGACCGACAGGATGGCGAGCGCGGCGCCGGCGACGAAGGTCACCTTGCCGCGCAACGTCATCAGGACCCACGGATTGCGCAACAGCAGGCGCATCACTCAGCTCCGGTCGGGGATCGGGACCGACCGGACGCAGCTGCCGATGATGTCCGCGACCGTCCGCTGCGCCAGCTGGGCCTCGGTGGAGGGGAGGACGCGGTGGGCCAGCACCGGGACCGCCAGTGCCGCGACGTCGTCGGGGGTGATGTAGTCCCGCCCGGAGATCGCCGCCAGGGCCCGACAGGCCCGCAGCAGCTGCAGGCTGGAGCGTGGTGAGGCGCCGAGTCGCAGGTCGCGGGTGGAGCGGGTCGCGCCGACCACCTGGACGATGTAGCGCTCCAGCGCGGGGGCGACGTAGACCGTGGTGACCGCCTGCACCAGGCCGTTGATCGTCCGGCCGTCGGTGACCGGCTTCAGGTCGGCGAGCGGGTGGCGTCCGCCGTGGTTGCGCAGCATCTCCACCTCGGCGTCCTCGGCCGGATAGCCCATCTCGATCCGGGCCATGAAGCGGTCACGCTGGGCCTCGGGGAGGGGATAGGTGCCCTCCATCTCGATCGGGTTCTGGGTGGCGATGACCATGAACGGGCTGGGGAGCTGGTACGTGGTGCCGTCGGCCGACACCTGCCGCTCCTCCATCGCCTCCAGCATGGCTGACTGGGTCTTGGGCGAGGCGCGGTTGATCTCGTCGCCGAGGACGATGTTGGCGAAGATGCCGCCCTGCTTGAATTCGAACTGACGGGTCGCCTGGTTGTAGATCGACACGCCGGTGATGTCGGTCGGCAGCAGGTCGGGGGTGAACTGCACGCGGTTGACCCGGCAGTCGATCGCCCGGCCGAGGGCCTTGGCCAGCATCGTCTTGCCGACCCCGGGGACGTCCTCCAGCAGCAGGTGCCCCTCGGCGAGCATGACGACCAGGGCGGTGTCGATCGCGCCGCGCTTGCCCTCGATGACGGTCTCGACAGCGTCGCGTACCCGGCCCATCACCGTGGTGACATCGGCCAGGGTGTGGGTGCCGGCGGGTGCCGGTCGGGTCACCCGCGGTCCGGTCGGGGCGCCCGCGGCCGGCTGAGAGGCCGCACCGGGCTGGCCGGTGGCACTGGACCGGCCGGCGGCGCTCACCTGGGAGGTGGCGCCGGTCGCCGAAGCGCTCCGCTGATACGCCGGGACGCCGGGCCGGGTGGCGCTGGGCCGGGTGGTGCCCGACTGGGTGGAACCGCCCTGAGCGGCAGCCGATCCCGGCTGCCCGGGGGGAGCCTGGTAGCCGGTGCCGGTCGGGTAGCCCGCGCTCGACTGGTAGCCGGGTGCCGCGGAGGCGGAGCCGTACGGGGAGGTCGACGGGGGGCCGGTGAGGCGGCCGGTCGGCGAGCTGCTGCGTCCGGTGCTCGACGCCGGCGAGGTGTAGCGGGACGCCGAGGGTGCGGAACCGGCTGACGTGGCCGAACCGGACGACGTCGGGGTCCACGGAGCCACCGGTGTGGCGGACCGCTGCGGGGCCGGGGTCGCCGACCGTTGGGGTGCCGGTGCGGCGGAGCGTTGGGGTGCCGGTGCGGCGGAGCGCTGGGGCGGCGGGCTCGCGGACCACGGAGAGGCGGGTGTCGCGGAGCGCTGGGGTGCGGGTGTCGCGGAGCGCTGGGGGGCCGGGGTGGCCGACCGCTGCGGGGCAGGTCCTTGGTCGCCGGACGGGGTGGAGCTCACTGTGCCTCCCAGGAGTCGTGACTGATGTCGCCCACCAACCCTACATGTCCCCGCCGTGCCGGACTCCGCGCGGAAACGCGGCCGGACTCCGCGCGGAATCGGGGCAGTGGAGGGCTGTGGAGCGGGCTCCGGCTGCGGTGGAGCGCGGTGGGGAGCAGGTGCTCCGGCGCGAGGCAGGAGGGCGGCGCCGGGAGCGACACGCCCGGATCCGTCCGTTCCCCGTGCCATGGCACCCCGGTGGTGGTGCGCCTCCGGGGTGGGGACGGGGGCGGAAGTGGGTGATGAGGGTGGCTGGGTGGAGGGAAATGGCATAAGGTGGGGGAAAGTGGAGGACGGTGGTCCAGCTGATCGGGTCAGGGGGTGGCCGGCATGTTCCTCGGCACATTCACCCCGAAGCTCGATGAGAAGGGTCGCTTCGTCCTGCCGGCGAAGTTTCGCGAGGAGCTCCAGGACGGCATCGTCGTGGCCCGGTCGCAGGACCGGTGTCTCACGATCGAGACCGTCCAGGCGTTCACCGCACGGACGAAGGAGTTGGCAGACGCACCGATGACGGTCCGACAGGTCCGCGAGTACCAGCGCATGCTGGCCGCGACAGCCTTCGACCAGGTCCCTGACAAGCAGGGACGGGTGACGATCCCGGCGAACCTGCGTGTCTACGCAGGGCTCGACAAGGAGATCGTCGTCACCGGGGTGATCAATCGGCTCGAGATCTGGGACGCCGCCGCGTGGGAGCAGTACTCCACTGAGCACGAATCGGCGTTCGCCGAGATGAACGAAGAAGTTTTCCCGGGGGCCTAGGCCGCCGGGGGATCGGGACAGGCCGTACGGTCCGGCCCCGACCCGAGGGGTGAGCCCCCTGACACAACTTCCCCTGTGTCAGGTGGCACTTCCCGCACTCCTCGGGTCGGAACCAGGTCGTACGGCCCTCCGGTCTCCCGGCTGCGGGACGACTCCGGATCGGTGCGGGACGACACGAGCGAGGGCAACGACGAAGGGCAGGACCGAGACATGGCTTCGACGCGGCGACCCGAGGGGGCACCCGGAGACGACGCTGCCACCGGCACACCCTCCGCAGACCTGCCCGACGTGGACGCCACCGGTGCCGGTCGGGCCCGCCCCGAGGCGGTCCACCTGCCGGTGATGCGGGACCGCATCGTCGAACTCCTCGCCCCGGCGCTGCAGCAGCCCGGCGCCGTGTTCGTCGACTGCACCCTCGGACTGGGCGGGCACACCGCCGCGCTGCTCGACGCCTGCCCGCAGGCCCGTGCCATCGGGCTGGACCGGGATCCCGACGCATTGGCCACCGCGGGGGAGCGCCTCGCCGGGTACGGTGACCGGGTCACCTCGGTCCGGGCGGTCTACGACGAGATCGGCGATGTGCTGGCGGATCTCGGGCTGGCCCGGGTCGACGCGGTGTTGGCGGATCTGGGGCTGTCCTCGCTGCAGATCGACGCGCGTGACCGTGGGTTCGCGTACGCCGTCGACGCCCCTCTCGACATGCGGATGGGGCAGGAGGGGCCGACCGCGGCGGACGTGGTGAACACCTACACCGCCCCGCAGCTCGCCCGGATCCTGTCGCGGTACGGGGAGGAGAAGTTCGCCGACCGGATCGCCCGGGCGATCGTGGCCGCGCGGGTCGAGGCGGAGCTCACCACCTCGGCGCGACTCGTCGAGGTGATCGCGGCGGCCATCCCGGCGGCGGCCCGGCACACCGGCGGCCATCCTGCCAAGCGCACCTTCCAGGCCCTGCGGATCGAGGTCAACCGGGAACTGGAGGCGTTGGAGGGGATGCTGCCCGCCGCTCTCGACAGCCTCGCCCTGGGCGGCCGGATCGCGGTGCTCGCCTACCACTCCCTCGAGGACCGGCTGGTGAAGCATGCCCTCCGCGACGTCACCACCAGCCGCGCCCCCCGCGACCTCCCGGTCGTCCCGGACGAGCTGCTGCCCACCTTCACCCTGCTGACCAAGGGGGCCGAGAGGCCCTCCGACGAGGAGACCGCCACCAACCCACGTGCCGCCTCGGCCCGGCTGAGGGCCGCGCAGCGGATCAAGGAGTCGCGATGAGTGCCCTGCTCTCCCCGGCCGCGTGGGGCTCCCGTTCGGGCTTCGTGGCGGCCGCCCAGCGTCGGCGCGCCCAGCTGGAGGTCGTTCCGCGCCTCACGGCGCAGATCTCGCAACGGTCGTTCTGGACCGTGCTGATCGCGACCGTTGTGGTCGGCACCACCCTCCTGCTGATGCTCAACGTCACCCTGCAGAACCAGGCCTTCCAGCTGCGGACCTCGGCCGCCCGGGCCCAGGTCCTGAAGAACCAGGAGGCCGACCTGCAGCAGCAGCTCACCCGGACCTCCTCGTCGGCCCAGCTCGCCCAGCGGGCGGTCGACATGGGCATGGTGCCGGACACCACGCCCGGATTCGTCACCGTGCCGGCCGGCACCGTGGTCGGCGACGCCCGGCCCGCGTCGGGCGGCGGGCCGTACGCCGGTCTGCGCGCCCTGCCCCCCACGGCGGCCCAACCCGATGCCCAGGCCGCGCCGCAGGCGACGACCCAGCCCCAGGCGCCCGCCCAGCCGCAGGCCTCACCGTCCGTCTCCGCGAGCCCCACCACGACCCCACAACCCACACCGTCCCAGGGATGATGACCATGCCGGAAGACCGCCGCCACGACCGGGCAGAGCCGTCCCGGGGGCGTCCCGGCGCCGGCGACCGTCGCGGTGAGCGCGGCGCCGACCGGGCACGTACGTCTGAGCGGGCACGTACGCCTGAGCAGGGACGTACGTCGGACGGGGGGCGTACGTCTGAGTGTGACCGTGGGGGCGTCCCGCGCAGTGCCGGCCGGACCGGGGCAGGCGGGGTGACCGGGAGCGCCCGGGCGACCGGGACGGGTGGCGGGACCGGCCGTGGCCCTGCCGCGCAGTCCGGGTCGCGCTCTGCCGCGCCGTCCGGGTCGCGCTCTGCCGCGCCGTCCGGGTCGCGCTCTGCCGCGCAGTCCGGGTCGCGCTCTGCCGCGCAGTCCGGGTCGCGCTCTGCCGCGCAGTCCGGGTCGCGCTCTGCCGCGCAGTCCGGGTCGCGCTCTGCCGCGCAGTCCGGGTC